>JBEGTZ010000262.1:0-12861 GCA_041179125.1 Pseudomonadota bacterium
CTAGAAACCTCAGTTGAATCACCCAAGTCTGCGCAACCCCTTGGCCCATCTAGCAAAAGTTTAAAATTTCGAACAACCAATAAGGTTGCCCTTCATTTTAAACTTTCACTATCTGCACCAAGGGCTTACACAGCTTTTGGGCGCTCAACTGAGGTTTCTAGGTTGAAGGGCGCTAACAGTACTCCTCTCCTTTTGCCCCCGCAAGCAAGAAAACTGATGGATTGTTCAAGTTAACAGCTTCACACCCAAAACAACCAATAACACTAAAAATCACATTGCCATTCACTTTCACCCCAAAACCCTGCGCGAGCGTACTGGCAAAAAATTATTTTTGAACTATCGTAAGGCGGTAGCGTGTCGCGTGCGACATTTTAAAAACGCCTTTTTAGATGCGAGACACTTATGAACCTCACTCATAGCGGAGAGTTTATGGAACTAAGTACGCGAAGCTATCAAGAAAAACGCAGCTTTATCCGAATGAAGTTGGACTGCCCGGCGCAAATCACCGTAGCCAACGAAGATTTCGGCGGGATTTGCTCCAACCTAAGCGGCGGTGGAATGCTTTTAGTTCTGGAAAACCCCGTAGATGTAGGAAGCGAATGCGTAGTACGCATAGCCTCACATTTTGGGCATGGCCCAATGCTTAAAGCACGCGCCAAAATAAACCGCTCCCACGCCCAAGAAGGTAGATATCACGCGGGCTTATCTATTATCGAACTGCTAGACCAGCATTAACCCAAGCCGCTCTATATAAACGATGGACCAAAAAGCTGGCCTTTCTAGTTGTCCGATCTATACGCTATAACTCTTGCAAGTCGCTATCAGCACCAAAATCATCTACAACCTGCCCATCGGCGGCATTAAACGCACGGTTTTGCAGATACCCTTCCCGAATAAAAATATACCGATCACCACTCACCAAGTCTTCCGCCTCCAACAAATGGCTTCGCTTGTCTATATATTTCATGGCCGATAATGAATTGTACGCACGCACCGATTCTACATAGGTTACGGGGTATGTGAGGTAGTCCACCGGCGTGGCCACAAACGCTTCGGTGAGCGTCGAAGACCCCAGGAAAGGAATGACAAAATAAGGCCCAGTAGGCACACCCCAAACGCGTAATGTCTGGCCAAAATCTTCACTAGCCGATGGTTTTTTCCACCCCAACATATCCGCCACATCCCAAACGCCCCCAACACCTGCGGTTGTATTCACCACAAGTCGCCCCAAATCGCGCCCAGCGGCCTTCCATTTCCACTGCAACACATCATTCAAAATGCTGGCAGGCTCCAAAAAATTCTCGAACACATTACTCACCCCAACCTCAACAGGGTCAGGGGTCACCGCTTTATAGCCTTTACTGATAGGTTTGAGGAAATAGCGATCGCAGAAGTCGTTGAATACAAATACTTTGCGGTTATAGGATTCCCAAGGATCCTTATTGGCAGGGGCATCTTTATTTACAGAAGGGTCTTTTTCAGCCCACGCAGACGCAGGCAGTATTAAAAAAAACAAAACTCCAGAAAGTAAACAAGTGACCAAATAAATAGAGGGAAATGGCATATAAGCGATCCTGCAATTAAAAAACCTGCGAATTCTACCCCTCCATTACCATAAAAACAAAAAAGGGCCCTAAGGCCCTTGTTTTTTACACGCTAATACTTAGAAGTTTAACTCCATGCCTAACCCTAAGAAATCATTATCTTGGCTGCCAACTACAGTGGGCTGAAGAGTCAAGTCAGCAGATTCCATAGTGTAAAAGCCATAAAAACGGCCATTTTTACTGTATTTATAATCCACACCCAGGCTCAAAACATCTGCGTCGCGATCCAATTCGGTGCCACGTAAGATGTCACTTTGACCGTATTGTGCTTTTAACACCCATTTGTCGATGGTGTATTGAGATGACACGATCCAGCCTGCGCCTTGGTTTTCAACAGGAACCCGAACAGACACATTATTAGCTGTAGCAATAGTATTGGTTGTCGCATCGTGATTGTCATACAACGCACCAAATTGCCAAGGCCCCATAGTGTATTGGGCCACTAAGCGGTAAACCTGGCTTTCATCACTCAGGCTTGCCGTTTCAACTACAGCCACATCTTGGTCATAGGCCGCAGCAACGTATAAACCGCCCATTTCATAGGCAAGCGCTAAGGAAGCAGCGTTGTCCTTACCCTTCTCACCCACAGCATCAGCCGCTTCGCTGTTCACTTCACTCATGATCACATCTACATAGCCGGTAAAACCAGCCATTTTAGGTGAGGTATACATAACAGAATTTTTGCGGCGGTAATCATTCACAGTGATGAACGTGTTGATATCGCCGCGCCAATCATTGAACAAATCAACTTTGCCTTGAATTGATTTTAAGGGCGTATCAAAATTACCCGCGATTGCAGTACCAAACGCACCTTTGGCACCCACATAAATATTACGTTGGCGGAAGGCATTGGAACTGCCTGCCGTATCACTGCCGTCATCAGCCCAAACGGCGAACTCAGCAACGTAAATAGCCTCAATTCCCAAATAAAGCAGTTTTTCACTACCTTTAAAGCCCAAACGAGACACATTGTCTTCCAATGTAGTAGTGGAGCTTTCGTCAACCACCACTTTACCGCTGGAAACTTTGGGGGTTTCAGTAGAATTTTGCTGTGCTGACAGGCTAATTTTGCCGTATACAGTAACTTCAGCCATGGCGCTAACGGGTAGCAGACAAGATAAAGCGATCAATGAACGCAATTTAGAACTCATGCTTCTTCTCCAATAATGGTTAAAACACTTGGGCCGCTGATCATCAGTAGCCGAGTGCTGCGCAGAGTATGAATTATTTGTTACATAATTGTTACAAAGTGAAGCAGCTGCCAACAAAAGGCCTGTATTGCTAATCTTGTAAACAAACCAACATCCGGAGGTTACATTTTAACCAGCCGATGCCCGCACAAATACCCAAACCCTAATTCGTAGCCTACAGGTTAAGGGAACCCCCAATAACACAGCCGCTTGTAAATACCACACTCAACTCTAAGGAATCGGTATGGCTCAATATCCTCCCCACCAAGATAAATAATTTTCAGCACGGAATAGTCGCGCACATGCTACACATCTGCGAGGCGGAGGAGTATAAAAGGATTTTCATTAACTGGGCAAGAAAATTCATCCGTCAAAAATTACAAAAAACAGCTCAATTACCCCATGCGGATAGTTCAAACCAATAGTCATAGAAACCTTCTGAGCACGGATAAACTGTGTGAATAATTATTTCAAACAGAGGGCGCTAAAAATGAAGGCCTGTTTTATTAGCAGTTAGAAATCATTAATTTTTTAGGCGTTACTCCCGCGCCATATATGTTTTATAGGGCGCCTTGCGGAAATTCAATTTTCGTGATGATCGCAAGGCATTTGGACGACCCCACTGATGGGGGAGGTAGAATTTCATCAGGAATGAAATCGAGAGCGACGCACGCCTAAAGGGATTTAGGCGGTACGACCCCACGGATGGGGAAGGTAGAATTTCATCGGGAATGGAATCGAGAGCGACGCAGGATGCCCAAGCCGAGGATGCCAAAGCCGAATGAGGGAGTTTATGCGGTATATATGACCGAATGAGCACAAAAATAACGCAGCGAGCGCGCGAAAAGTAAATTTCCGAAGGTGCCCTATAGGTTTAACTGTGATTTTTAGGGTTATGGCCTCCCAATATAGGGTTTACCGGCTCACAGACTCCCAAGCTTTTGCAAGGCGCTTTTCTGAAACCGGAACCCGTGTTTTTAGTTGTTGTGCAAATAACGACACACGAAACTCCTCAATTAACCAACGATACTCCTGCCAAGCCGGGTTATGGAAAAAAGCAGCGGCGCCTTTTTGTTGAAATAAATTTTGATGGTTTTCCCAATAAACCTGCACGTCACGATTCAATTGTTTATCTTTTGCAGGGCCAAGCTGCGCCTTTTCAAAACGTGTCTGAAGCGCACTAATAAATCGCGGCATTTGCTGCAACTGAATCCACGGGGTTGCAAATATAAACCCTGGATACAACCATGCGGATAATTGATCATTTATTGAGGCTACTGTTTCAAAAACGATTAACGCGTTTTTCACGGATTTCATTTGGTTTTTAAGTGCCAACACTTGAACAAAAATAGCCTCCAACACGCGCTCATATTCTACGGCTGTTTGAGTCAGCAAAGAGCGCGGCTCAAGCAACTTTAAAAACTCATGTTCATTTACAGGCGCAGGTTTATGACAGAAATAAACGTGATAAACCGCCGCCAATAATAAATCGTCGATCACCTGCTGAGGCGTTCCTATTCCCATTGTGGAAAGCACAATGCTGGTTTTTTTAAATAGGTTTTTATGCAAATATTTATAAGTATCCGACAAAGTTAGCAGCGCCAATCGGCTCAGGCCTTTTGCGGCCAACCAAGCCGCCTCATTAGGATTATCAATTAATTTAATATCCACACTCGCACCCTGATCAATCAATGCAGGATAAGCACGTATACGCACTTTACCGCGCATCAAAGTAGACTCAGCTTCAAGCACGCCAAAATTCCATGCTGTAATTCCGGTGCGCTCAACATGATCACCCACCGCCTGCAAACTCTGCTGCACATGCGCACGGTAATTAAGCCGCAAATTAGCCAGGTCGCGCCCCTGTGCAATTAAACTATTTTTATCATCCATAACTTGAATATTCATTTGATAAAAATGATCAATATCAATATTACCCCATACATCCGCCGGTAATTTTTCTCCAGCCAAACGGTGCAATTCTTCACTCAGAACATCTAATAATGGTTTATTACATGGTGCGATGCGGGCTAATATTTTGTGTGCGGCATCAGGGATGGGCACAAATTTTTTCCGCCATTGTTTAGGCAAGCATTTAATAAGCGCGATTAATTTATCCCGCAACAAACCCGGCACCAACCACTCTAAAGGCGCTGGCGGTAGGGTATGCAAAATATCTATGGGCACCTGCACACTTACGCCATCATCCAACGCACCAGGCTCAAAGTGGTAACTTAAGGGTAACTCCATTCCATCTATAATGAGTATTTTAGGGAACTGAGCTTCTGTAATGGATTGCGCATCATGCCGTTTTAATAAATCTAACGGCATAAATAATAACTGCGGCTGTGTGCGCTCCGTCATTTTACGCCAATGTTCAAAAGCCGCTAAATTCGCAATGGCTTCGGGCAATCGCTCGGCGTAAAAATTAAAAATAACTTCATCATCAACCAAAATGTCTTTACGGCGGGATTTAGCTTCTAGGCCGTGAACCTCTTCAATATGCGCCAAATTATAACGGTAAAATTCGCCAATTTTATGTGGTGGGTTACGCCCATACCCTCCTTCAACCAAAGCCTGACGAATGAATACTTCGCGCGTTTCGGCGGGATTAATTAATGCGTAATTGATGCGGTGTTTATCTTTAATGATCAGTCCATACAACGTAATACGGTCATAAGCCATTACCTGGCCAGTTTGATGCGCATAATGTGGCTGATAATAATGGTGCTTTAAAAGATGCTCTGCGGTTTCAAGCAACCATTCTGGGTCTATTTTGGCTAGGGTATGCCCATAGATTTTACTGGTTTCTAGCAGACTACCTGCCATGACCCACTTGGGGCGCTTTTTAAATTGGGAGGACGCGGGAAAAATAAAAAATTTTCGGTTGCGTGCGCCGAGATAACTCTGCTCGGTCGAATCTTCAGATTTCACACCAATATTCGCACATAAGCCCGCAAGTAATGCTTTATGTACCGCATCAAAACTCGCAGGTTCGGCATTTTCTTTAAACCCGGCTTCTTTACAGGCCAGCCGCACTTGATGGTGTAATTCCCGCCATTCGCGCAGACGCACCCAGGATAAAAATTCTTTTTCGCATAGCTTTTTAAATTGATTAGCGGTTAATTCCTGGCGCTGCTCTTCGATATAATTCCACAGCGCTACCCAGCTTAAAAAATCCGAATCCACATGCCAAAACCTTCGGTGTTTTTCGTCGCTGGCCTGTTGTTTATCCGCAGGTCGCTCCCTCGGGTCTTGGTTAGCCATAGCAGCGGTAATAATTAAAGCTTCAGTCAGGCAATTACGCTGGTTCGCCGCCAATAAAATACGGGCAAGCTTTGGGTCAATGGGTAGTTTTGCCAAAGAACGTCCAACTGCCGTTAACTGCCCTTGAGCAGTAACCGCATGGAGTTCTTCTAACAATTTAAATCCGTCACTAATTAAGCGCAGGTCTGGAGGGTCCACAAAAGGAAATTTTCGAATATCACCCACACCTATAGATAACATCTGCAAAATAACCGCAGCTAAATTAGTCCGCAGAATTTCTGCATCGGTAAAATCTGGGCGCTGATTGAAATCTTGTTCGTCGTATAAACGAACACATATACCACTGGCCACACGCCCGCAACGGCCTTTACGTTGATTAGCACTGGCCTTGGAAATGGCCTCTATGGGTAAACGCTGCAATTTTGTACGGTGGCTATAACGACTAATTCGGGCAAAGCCAGGATCGATCACATAACCAATGCCAGGTACTGTAATAGATGTTTCCGCCACGTTGGTGGCAAGTATAACTTTCCGCCCTCGCACTTGAGAAAAAATTCGATTTTGTTCCGCATTAGAAAGCCGCGCATACAAAGGCAATACAGTCAGATCCGTGCGGTTAAGCGCCCTGAATGCTTTAGCGGTATCGCGTATTTCTCGCTCACCACTTAAAAAAACTAAAATATCTCCAGCGTGCTTGGGAAGGTTTAATATTTCTTCCGCCGCTTCAATAATAGCTTCAGTTTGCTCTGCATCGGCCACCATAGGCCGGTACCACACATCAACAGGAAAGGTACGCCCAGAAACTTCAATAATAGGTGCCTGATTAAAATGCTCAGAAAAACGCTGTAAATCAATAGTGGCAGATGTGATGATTATTTTTAAATCCGGGCGTTTAGGCAGCAGGCGTTTTAAATAACCTAAAATAAAATCAATATTTAAACTGCGCTCATGAGCCTCATCAATAATTAAAGCCTCGTAACGCAACAACAGTGGGTCATGTTGAATTTCTGCCAGTAAAATTCCATCCGTCATTAATTTTATTTGGCTAGACGGACTACACATATCACTAAAGCGCACCTGATAACCCACCCTTTGCCCAAGTGGAGTTTTTAACTCTGTAGCGATGCGCTCTGCCACCGAGCGCGCCGCCAAACGGCGCGGCTGGGTGTGGCCAATTAAACCGCGCAGGCCAAGCCCAAGCTCTAAACAAATTTTTGGCAGTTGAGTAGTTTTACCAGAGCCGGTCTCACCCGCTAAAACAATTACCTGATGCGCCGCAATTAATGCTGCTATTTCCTCGCGTTTTTCACTGATCGGTAATTGACTGGGAAATTCGATAACCTCTTGCCGCTGCTTGCGAGCATTAAGTGTTTGCATCGACTGCTCCAGCACAGCATTAAACTGTTGCTCCAAACGGTCAAACGGTTGATTAGCTTTTTTACGCTGCTCTATGGTACGCAGTAACTGCTGCAACCTTGGCACATCGGCGATTAAACAAGCATTTTGATCAAAAAAATCACACTGATTCATGGGGTAATCTGAGGGCTTAATTAGAGGTTTTTGGGATTATCCCTTAAACCTGCGCATAAACCTATGCCATGTTGGCGGCACTACCCTTTTGACGCAGGTGACAGGGCTATTATTTCTAGGCATACTGTATATTGATACAGACAGGAGAAAATAATGCGCCTTTATATTGCAGAAAAACCAAGCCTTGGGCGCGCGTTAGCTGCCGTGCTGCCTGGCCCACATCGCAAACAAGATGGTTTTATTCAAACCGCAGACGGCGCCTGTGTCACCTGGTGTATAGGCCATTTATTAGAACTGGCAGAACCTGAAGATTACGATGCAAGCCTTAAAACCTGGCACTTGGAATCCCTGCCGTTTATTCCCAAACAGTTTCGCTTCAAAGCAAAAAAAAATACCGCAAAACAATTGGCGGTGGTGAAAAAATTAATTAAATCAGCTAAAGAAATTATCCACGTTGGTGATCCAGACCGTGAAGGACAATTGCTTGTTGATGAAGTGCTTTGGGAGAGCAAATTAAATTCATCTCAACTAGCGCAAGTAAAACGGCTATTAATAAACGATTTAAACCCAGAGGCCATAAAGCGCGCACTCGGGCAGGTACGCCCCAATAGCGATTTTTACGCGCTGAGCCAATCGGCACTGGCCCGCACCCACGCAGATTGGTTATTCGGCATCAATATGACCCGCGCCTATAGTTTACTGGGGCAGCAAAAAGGCGTGCGCGGGGTTTTATCCGTAGGGCGAGTACAAACACCGGTACTGGGCCTAGTGGTGCGGCGCGATGCAGAAATAGCGGCATTTACACCCCATAATTATTACGAAGTAATGGCCGATGTAGAATTTACACTGGAAAATACGCCGCATTTTATTAAAGCTAAATGGCAGCCCTCAGATGCCTGTGCGGCATTTTGTGATAGTGAGGGAAGAGTTTTATCTAAACCGCTTTGCGAGCATGTCATCAAACGCATCACCGGTAACCCCGCCGTAGTAGATGAATTCACCACCCAGCGCAAAACCCAAAATGCCCCACTGCCCTATAGTTTATCCAGTCTACAAATAGACGCGGCCAAACAATTAAAGTTGTCCGCACAAACAGTTTTGGATTTATGCCAATC
The DNA here is from genome assembly GCA_041179125.1 of Pseudomonadota bacterium. Classification (GTDB taxonomy): domain Bacteria; phylum Pseudomonadota; class Gammaproteobacteria; order Pseudomonadales; family Cellvibrionaceae; genus CAMCXE01. Next base: position 8,707 of record JBEGTZ010000262.1, read on the forward strand.
CCTCTATGAAAATCACCAACTGATAACCTACCCACGCTCGGACAGCCGTTACCTTCCCGAAGGCCATTGGCAAGAAGCACCCAATATTTTTAATGCGATTAAAAATAATGCACCACAACTTGCGCAAGCCACACAACAGGCCGATGTACGCCTGCGCAATAAATGCTGGAACGATAAAAAAGTGGATGCCCACCACGCCATTATTCCAACGGCCAAACTCGCCAATACCGACAACCTAAGCCGACATGAACAGGCCATTTATCAATTAATTTGCCGCCAGTATTTAGCGCAATTTTATCCCGCGTGGATTACCGATCAACAAGTGCTATTGCTGCGCATCGACACCGGGCAATTCAAAGCTACCGGTACTATTACACTGCAACAGGGCTGGAAATCCCTATGGGCAAAAAATACCGATGAAGAAACGCCCGAGCAAACTCTACCCAAACTAGCCAACGGCGATATAGGGCAATGTTTGCGCGGAATATTATTGGAAAAAGCCACGCAGCCACCGGAGCATTTTACCGATGCAACCCTTTTAGCCGCCATGACCGGTATAGCCCGTTTTGTGACTGACCCAATATTGAAACCCATTTTAAAAGAAACCGACGGAATAGGCACAGAAGCCACCCGCGCAGGTATTATTGAACTTTTATTCCGCCGTGAATATTTAACGCGAGAGAAAAAATATATTCTCGCCACAGCAAAAGGCAAAGCATTGATCGCCGCCCTGCCCAACTCGGCCAGCACCCCGGATATGACCGCCCACTGGGAGTGCAAACTCTCGGCTATTGCCCAAGGGGAAATGCGTTATGCAGATTTAATTGCACCTTTGAGCATTGAGCTTAAGGGTTTGATTGATAATGCCAGGCCGGTTAATTTACCGGTTGGGGATTTTCCTACGCAGAGTAAATTTAAATCCGGCAATAAGCCAACAACAAAAGCGCGAATAGCTGCTAAAAAACCCACTAAACAGGCCAAGAATCCCGCTAAAAAATTAAAATTAGCACCTAAACAACCCAAAGAAAAAACCAGTTAATAGATACATTTTCGACAGTAACGGCGGGGCATAAACTGGACGTAACTATTAGGTGTATTAAAAAAGATTGAATGTCCGCACCGTTTCACCATGTAGAGGCGCGGTTCATCCCGCCTTAGTTAATAATCTTGCTGGCTGTTCAACGCCCTACACCGGGATGACACACGAAAATAGAAAATATGCTGAATAGGTACAACTGAATTAATTCAAGGCTGGTAGTGAGCTTGCGAACTCCAACATTCCATCCATCCCTTGCGAATCAAGCGCGACAAAATCTACCGCCAAATAAATCAATTGTGTGCAGGGCGCGAGCAGAGCATGCTGGGGTTCGCAAGTTCACCACCAAGTCACAATTACCTCAACTTAGCAGTTAAATCCGCCTGCAACTCCGTCAACAAGATAAAAGAAAACAGGCTAACCCGCTATAATTAAAAACACGAGCTACATTAGCCTTGCAGACAATAATTACGGGCAAACTTTTTAAGACTTGCCCTATCGCCGTACACGTCGGACTACATAAATGGCCAGCATTATCCCAAACATTAATTCCAACGCCACCAAAATGACCCGTGGCGAGCGACGTTTTGGGCAGCGTTTGGAGCAATTTTTGGAGGACGATTACCTATGCTGGTTTGATGTACCGGTGGGAAACACGCGGCGCTATCCAGATTTTATTATTCTGCACCCACATCGGGGCTTGTTATTTTTGGAAATAAAAGATTGGAAATTATCCTCCATTCAAGCCATGAACCACCAAACGTTTACCCTGCTCACCGAACAAGGGACAGCGGTTAAATCCAACCCCATCGAACAAGCGCGCCAGTGCGGCTACCAAGTAATTAACCAATTAAAACGCGATCGAATGCTCACGCACCAAGAAGGCAAACACCAAGGAAATTTAGTTTGCCCCTATGGCTACGGTGTGGTGTTTACCCATATTACACGCAAACAATTACACGCGGCTCTTGGTGAAGAAGGGGAGGCGGTTTTGCCGATGCATTTAGTGATTTGCCAGGATGATATGCTGGAGAAAACAGACCCAGAGGAATTCCAGCAACGCTTATGGAATATGTTTAACTACCAATTTTCACAAAAATTAAGCCTGCCGCAAATTGATCGCATCCGTGCGCATTTATTCCCGGAAATTCGCATCAACACAACCGCGCTGGATATATTTTCCGCTTCACAGAACACGGGTTTAATTAATATGCCCGACATCATTAAAGTCATGGATATGCAGCAGGAATTACTCGCCCGCAGTTTTGGCGAGGGCCACAGGGTAGTCCACGGCGTAGCCGGTTCCGGCAAAACCTTAATTTTAGGGTTTCGCTGTTGGTATTTAGCCCAATTACACAGTAAACCCATATTGGTACTGTGCTACAACATTTCCCTGGCGGCAAAATTGCGCGCTTTTACGCGCAGCAAAGGCATCGAGCATCAAGTGCAGGTTTATCACTTCCACGATTGGTGCGGCCAACAATTACGCAGTTACCATGTGGATTTAATTCCCACCGACGCACCTGTGTGGGAGCGGCAAGTTTTAAGCGTAATTAAAGGCGTAGAACAAGGCCTTATTCCCCGCGCGCAATACGGAGCTGTATTAATTGATGAAGGCCATGATTTTGAAGCAGCCTGGTTAAAATTAATTGTGCAGATGATCGACCCGGAAACCAATTCACTTCTATTACTCTACGACGACGCGCAAGCCATTTACACAAAAAAAGGTAAACTGAATTTTACGCTTTCCAGCGTGGGCATTCAGGCCCGTGGGCGTACCAGCATTTTAAAACTCAATTACCGCAATACCCGCGAAATTCTCAATTTCGCTTTTGATTTTGCCAAAGATTATTTACAAGAAAAAAATACCGACGAAGATTCGGTACCCCTAGTAAAACCGGAAGTCGGCGGCAAACCCGGTCCGGCGCCGGAATTTCGATTGCTGCCCAATCCTAAACAGGAAATTGCCTTTATTCGCGCCTGCCTACAAAAATGGCACCAAGACGGCACCGCTTGGCAGGACATGGCAGTAATTTATTGCCACAATCATTTTGGTGAAGCGCTGATGCGCGAATTAAATCAACACGCCATCCCTAATGCATGGATGGGAAATACCCACAACCGCCGCAATTATGATCCTGTTGAAGACAAAGTTTTATTAGTCACCCGCCAAAGCAGCAAAGGCCTGGAATTTCCCCGCGTGATTGTTGCGGGCCTGGGTGGTTTAAAGGATGACGAAGCCACGCGAGCGGAGGAAGCGCGTTTATTGTATGTGGCCATGACGCGGGCGCAGGAGTTTCTGTTATTAACGGCGTCTAAAAATAATCATTATGCACAGCGGTTATTGGGAGTTGGTCACTAATGCGATTTTCGTGTGCGAATTAAACTGCTTCGGGAATTTAGCACGTAGCCTGGGATAATTAAATGTTGGTGGTCAGTGAGTGTGCGAAACACAATATTCTATCTACCGGCTGATAAATTAAACCATCTAAAACCACTGCTAAAACAGCCAACTTTGTACTGAGCACTGGCTGGGTTCGCAGGCTCACCGCCGACCTACGATATATGCGCAAAAACGGGATCAATTCAATGCAGGTGCAACCCCAGCTTTCTGCCAAGCAATATACCGATACGCCTTTTTAAGCAGCGTTTTTAAATGCGGTTTTAAATGGGTGCTCGCTTGTTTAAGCGGAATATTTTTAGTGTAAATAAATAAAGCCAAAGCATACACCACTTCCGCTTCACTTAATTCTGCCTGGCGGTTGGCCATAGGGTTGTAACATTTAGCGCAGCTGCCGCGAAAATTGTACGCGGAATTGGCGAGCAATACACCAAACCCCATAAAAACAGCCAAAACCTCCGCTGTATTGGTAAAAAACTCTAAACCGCCGGGCGGAGTTTGGCGGGCTTGTATCATCATGTGTTGGGCGGTAATCGAGGCAAAGGTGGCTGCCAAGTCGCCGGGTTTTTTACATTGTTCAGGGTGGAAATAAACGGGTAACACATCCTGCGGCGCCCACTGCGCGGGCATTAATTCACCGCTGCGTTGATTGGGGTTAAGGGGTAATAAAGGCGGTTGTGCTGGGGCGTCCGCAGTTAAGTGCGCCAAGCGCAAAGGC
>JBEGTZ010000263.1:0-15597 GCA_041179125.1 Pseudomonadota bacterium
AGTTGAGCGCCCAAAAGCTGTGCAAGCCATTGATGTGAATAGTGAAAGTTAAAAATGAAGGGCAACCTTATTGGTTGTTCGAATTTTTTAACTTTTGCTAGGCGCGTCAAGGGGTTGTGCAAACTTGGGTGATCCAACTGAGGTTTTTAGGTTTAAGCGTAGGTTGGGGTGCAACCCCAACATCCCAGCCATCCGCAAGCACAAGGCGCAGGCTTTGATGTGTTCTCGCCGCGAGAGGGAATGTTGGGGTTCGCAAGCTCACCGCCAACCTACAGTTAGCTCAGCTTACGTGCTGCTTGAAATGGGGCTAGCAGCCGCTAAATGCCAATGGTTTTTTGGCCGGGGGATAAAGTGGATTAAGCGTAGGTTGGGGAGCAACCCCAACATCCCAGCCATCCGCAAGCACAAGGCGCAGGCTTTAATGTGTTCTCGCCGCGAGAGGGAATGTTGGGGTTCGCAAGCTCACCGCCAACCTACATTTAGCCCAGCCTAAGTGCTATTTACTTTCGATCATCCACGTCACTTGAAGGCGTACATTTTTCATCATGGCTAGGGCAGCCGCTTAAAGGCAGGGAGCTTTGGCGTGCTTACTGTTATTTGGGTTACGACGTAGAGCCTAGCGGTGAAGATAATGATTTTAAAAAATAGCATTAAAAGTGGGCAATAAATTGCCCACCCTACCTGCTAAAATCATCAGGCACGACAATAGCGCGGATATAAACCCCACCAACAACTCAACCAAAATAGGAATATACAGATTGCACAACCGCTTATTGATTACGATATGCCCAGCACTGCTTGCGTCATGCGCCATCCATTTAGTGGAATTAAAACGAGAGTCAATTGATTGGAGTTTATTTGAGAAGTTGCATCAAGCACCACCACAACATCATAAGAGATGTAGCGCATCGGGCACTTTTTCTGAAGCCGGCACAAAACACATTAAAGGCCTTAATGAAAAAAACCCTATAGCCACAGAAAAATTTGAAGCACTATTTACGCTACACCGAAATTATCCTCCGTTACAAACCATAACAGAACCAACAAACAAAAAAACGCCTTACGCTCGCAACACTTTATATATTGAATTTAATGAATACAAAGGAATATTGGTATTTGCCCACCTCAAAGACGAAGGACGTTTTGTTGGAAACCTATTGGACGCCAGCAATGGGGATTTTAACTGTGTTAATGGAGTTTTTTATTTGGTCGACATTCATGACCGATATGGCGCAGAAGGTGTCAATCACAGCAAAAACATCATAACGGCATTCACGCTGTCCGAAGACGGGGATCTTCTGGTTTATAATGCGCAATCACCGGCCAGAAGCAGAACCGGAGAAAAAATAGATAAAACTGAAAGCTACTATCTATTTAAAAAAATAACGGCGCGAGGGCGTGAAAAGTGAATTTTCGGAGGCGCCCATTAATTAGGCAATGCGTAGTTTCAAAGTGGTTGGGTTTTGGTCGGGCGCATTGATGGTGGGCAATCAATTGCCCACCCTACCTGCTATCGTTCTTCTCGTCATGTTTAACCTAAAACCTCAGTTGATGCTTTTGGGGGTTGAATCTGCGTCTGATATTAACGCCGTAACCGTATTAGCGCGGCTGCGAAACTAGCACAGTCTTTACCGCAGTAATCAAATATGGCTCGGTAAGATCACTGCCATATTCGGCCTCTACCAAAATCCCGCTCACGTTAGGCTGCCACAACCCATCTGCAATTAAATCGCAGATATCCGGGAGGCAGTTTATTTTGTAATTGTATTTCAAATAAATAGAGTCGTTATCAAATGTCAGATAGGGGCTTGGCCGGATGATGGTTTCGAAGGATTTACCGGGTGTTGCCGGAATTTTTTCTTCAACCGATATTAGCTCATAAGCATAAGAGGGCGCGTCAGCCAAGGTTTCGAAAATTATTTTTTTCAACTTAAGCTTGTATAAATAGCCCTGCTGATACGAAAAGCCTGTAATTGAAGGTGCGATACATTTTTCCTCGCCCGTAAAAACAGGCTCAGAATTTTCGGTTCCGATCAAACAAAAACTCAGGTCAATCGAGGGGAAAACTCTGTTATACCAGCCTTGATGGTGATCAATCCACAAGGTTTCTTCGCGGGTTTCTTTAATTTTACGGCCAGTATTTGACGTCTCATTGACCGCAGGCTTTGTGACCGGGGTTTGATCTTGCACTGGCGTGCCGTTACATCCTGCTAAAAAAGCCACCAATGTAGTAATGAGTGCATGCTGCTGAAGTTTCATATTTTATATTCCATATATGTTGGTTTTGCGCGCCCAGTATATGAGGTTGCACGGTTGATCTTAGTTAATTGACACGCAGTTTTAGCCCGTAGGCTGGACAACTTGTTGCCCACCCTATCCAAACTCTGCCACACCCCAACAATTTTTTGGAAAATAAAGCGTAGGTTAGGCAGTAGTGCCCAACATTCCAGCCATTCGCGAGCACAAGGCCCGTGCTTTAACCTAGAAACCTCAGTTGAGCGCCCAAAAGCTGTGCAAGCCATTGATACGAATAGTGAAAGTTAAAAATGCAGGGCAACCTTATTGGTTGTTCAAATGTTTAACTTTTTTAACTTTTGCCAGGCATACCAAGGGATTGCGCAGACTGGGTGATTCAACGGAGGTTTTTAGGTTAATGTTAACGCCTGCCAGCAATAGCCCTGGCACAACTTCCCGCTCAACCCTAGGAGACACCGCTTGGATATAAAACGCATTATCGGCCCCCTACTCGCCCTGCTGCTGGCCTTAGGCGTGGGTTATGGCATTTGGCAGTCGGGCAATAAAAAAGCCGCCATCGACGCGCAAACTGCTGCTCAGGCGGCGGTGCAGGATGTAAACATTGTCTCCGGCAGCGAAAGCGTGCCTTATCTCAACGACCCGCGTGTAGCCCAGGTGTTGCTGCAAAACGGTATTCGCTTAACGGTACAAAAATCCGGTTCGCGGGAGATTGCCCAGCGCACGGATTTAAAACAGTTCGATGCGGCCTTCCCCGGTGGGGTGCCCGCTGCGGAAAAAATCAAGGCCGTTACCGGTGCTACACAGTCTGTTGCCACTTTTTTTACGCCGATGGTGATCGCCTCTTGGCGGCCTTTGTTGCCTTTGTTGGAGGCCAACGGGCTGGTGAGTAAGCGCGGTGAGAACTGGTTTTTGATCGACATGGGCAAGCTGATGCAGCTGATGGAAGCGGGCGCGCGCTGGCGGGACTTAAAAGACAACAGTGCGTTTGCGGTGGGTAAAAGCCTGTTGGTGTTGACCACCGATGTGCGCAAGTCCAACTCGGCGGCGCAGTATTTGGCGCTTACCAGTTGGATTGCCAACGGCGGCAACGTGGTCACAACAGACGAGGAAATCGAAAAAATAATGCCGCGCTTGCTGCCGCTGTTTCTAAAACAGGGTTATCAGGAGAACACCTCCTCCGGCCCGTTTGAAAACTACATGGCGATGGGCATGGGCGCGGTGCCTTTGGTGATGGTGTACGAATCGCAATTTTTTGAAGCCGCTCTGCACGATGGCGCCCTCAACCAGGATATGGTGCTGTTGTACCCGGAGCCTACGGTGTACTCCAAACGTATCATCGTGCCCTTTAATGCCAAAGGCGAAAAACTCGCGCACCTGTTAAGCACGCAGCCGGAGTTGCAAAAAATTGCCGCTGAATACGGGATGCGCGGCAGCGACCCGAAACTGCTAGCCGACGCCCTGGCGGCCAAAAAACTCCCCGCAGCACCTGCGCTTAACGATGTGGTAGAAGCCCCCACGTTTGAAATGTTAGAAAAAATGATCGTCCGTATCGAAAGCCAACTGAATCAATAACTATTCATAAACCGCCAATAATTGATGGAGCTAAGCCATGAGTGATTCGAACAGTACCTTAAGCGCACCGGAGCCGTTAGTGCTTGCTGCCCCGCAAACCCTCACCGCCGTCACTGAAGCACGCGCCCCGGAGATGGTGCCCTTAGCGCCGGAGACCAAAACCAAAGTAGACACCCAGCTTGAAAGCTTTATTAACAGCTTGTTACAGGAGCAATTTGGCTCTGACGGGTTTAAACAAAAGTTGGATTCCGCCTTCCGTTTAGGCCGCAAGGAGATTTTTGATTCCGCCGCGTTAAATGGCCGTTTTATGGAAAAAAGTTTTGTCGGCGCGGAAGACAGCCCGGTATTTGGCGCCATCCACCAACTGCGCAAACTGTTCGATGACCTCAACCCCGCCAGCGAAGGCGACTTGTTAACGCCCAACAAACTCTTCGGCCTCATTCCCTTCGGCGATAAATTACAGGCCTACTTCCGCAAATTTGAAGCCGCAGGCGGGCAAATTCGCAAATTAATGCAGAACCTTTACAGCGCCCAGGATGAAATCCGCAAAGATGCGGTGGAGATTGAAACCACCGAAAAAAACCTTTGGGACTCCATGCAAAAACTGCGCGCCGCGATTTATTTTGCCGAGCAACTGGACAGCCGTTTGCTGGGCGAAGTAGCCAAACTCAACCAAACTGAACCCATGAAAGCCCGCGCCATTGAGCAAGAAGTGTTGTTCTACGCCCGCCAATCCCTCACCGATATGCTCACCCAGCAAACCATCAACGTTAACGGTTATCTCTCTATGGGCGTACTCAAACGCACCGCCCGCGAGATGATCATCGGCTGCGACCGCATGGCCACCCACGGCATGAGCGCACTGGCGGTGGCCACCACCGTGGCCCGCGCCACCGGCAACCAAATAAAAGTGATGGAAATGCTGCAAGGCGCCTCAGCCACCATCGGCAGCCTGATCGAAAGCTCCTCCGTGGCCTTAGGCCAGCATGTAGAAAAAACCGCCGAGTTTGCCGCCAACCCCACCATCGCGATGGATCAACTGCAAAGCGCGTTTAACAACACCTTTAAAGCGATGGATACCTTCGACAACTTCCGCTCCCAAGCCATTGATGCGATGGGAAAAAATAACGACATGCTGCGCGGGCTGCTGGCCAAAGGCGACTCGTACATGGAGCGCTCAAAACAAGCCGCCCAGCACTCCATCAAGGGCAATGATGACGTGGTGGCGCTATGAGCCGTAAAACCGTGGCGCGCCGCACTTGGCAGGTTGTAGGGCTGCTGCTCATCAGCCTGCTGGCTTTAAGTGGCTGCGGGCAAAAAACTGCCCCGGCAGAAGCACCTAAAACCGCAGCCCCCACGCCGCAAAATCCGCTGCGCCTATTGGCCGGTTCCGAGCTAAAAGACATAGCCGAACTCGCCCCGAAAATCGCCAGCGCCACCGGTGTTACGCTGCAATTTGAGTACTCCGGCACCCTTGATGCCGTGGAAAAAATCGCCTCCGGTGCCGATGTAGACGGCGTATGGGTCTCCCACGGTAAATATCTGCAAATGACCCCCGGCGCCAAAGAGCGCGTCAAACTCAGCGAAAAAACCATGCTCTCGCCGGTGGTGCTGGGCATAAAAGACGCAAAAGCCAAATCACTCGGCTGGTGCGGCAACCCCAACGTCACCTGGCAAGACATAGCCAGCGCCGCCGAAGCGGGCAAATTCACCTTCGGCATGACCAACCCCGCCAGCAGCAACAGCGGGTTTACGGCGCTGGTGGGCTTAACCGCCGCGCTCTCCGGCAAAGCCGATGCGCTCACCCTGGCGGACGTACAAGCCAACAAAACCCGCGCCTTTTTTAAAGCGCAACGCCTCACCTCCGGCAGCTCCGGCTGGCTGGCCGAAGCCTACCTGCGCGATCAAACGCTAGTGGACGGCATCATCAACTATGAGTCGGTATTGTTGAGCCTCAACCAAAACCCACAACTGAATGAAAAACTCTGCCTGATTTACCCCAAAGAAGGCATCATCACCGCCGACTACCCGCTCATGCTGCTGAACCCTGCCCGTCAAGCGGATTACGAAAAGGTAGTGGCCTATCTGCGCACGCCCGAGTTCCAACAGCTGATGATGGACAAAACCCTGCGTCGGCCGGTGAACTCCACCGTTAAAACCAGCGCCGCCTTCCCTTCAGCCCTGCTGATTGAACTGCCCTTCCCCGGCCAGCTGGAGATCATCGACGCCCTGCTCGATGGCTTTCAAAACCAAGTGCGCATCCCCGCCCACAGCTGGTTTGTGCTGGATACCTCCGGTTCAATGGGCGAAAACGGCGGCATCGAACAACTCAAAAACGCCCTGGCCGGTTTAGGTGGCGAAGACACCAGCGTCTCAGGCCGCCTCACGCGTTTTCTCAACCGCGAAAAAATCGAAATCATCACCTTCTCAGAACGCCCCTCCCCCATTCGCCGCTTTGCGATGGGTGACAACGAGCGCGAAAACACCAACACCCGAGGCCAAATTGTGGCGTTTGCGCGGCAGCTCAAAGCCACCGGCGCCACCGCCATTTACGACTCCGTCACCGCCGCCTACCAAGATGCCCTCGCCAAACGCCCCAGCGATGGCGATGCGTATTACCAAACCATCGTACTGATGACCGATGGCCGCAACACCCGTGGGCGCGACTTCAGCGAATTTGCCTCCTGGTACAACAACCTACCGCCCGGCGAAAAAATAGTGCGGGTATTCCCCGTAGCCTTTGGTGATGCCGACATGGACGAACTCAAACGCCTGGCTGAACTTACCGGCGGCAAAGCCTTTGATGGCCGCAAGGGTGAATTGCGCCAGGTGTTTAAAGAGATCCGGGGTTATCAATGAAATGATTCGCGGGGAAATGAACCAATGGGCACTGCACAGGCGTGACACGATTCCATTTCGAGGTGAAAAATGAATTTACTAGAAGCCCCCGGTGAAAAAACCACCGGGAGCACCCGCCTCGCCCTGTACCTGTACAGCACCGGCAATATCCTCGGCTGCCTATTGGCACTGGGCGGGTTGGGGTTATTTTTTGCCGGTGTCATCGACGATTACTGGGGCGCCATCGTGGCCGGGCTTTATCTAACCGGCGTGCTCGCCATCCCCCGGCGGAAAGACGACGAAAACCTCAGCGCCGAACGCTTCAACGAAGACAACCTGCTAGAAGCACTGGAAAACACCCTCAAAACCGTAGGCCCCAAATTACCCGAAAAGGCCCGCAGCGGTTTAGCCTCCATCAAACACACCCTAGAAGGCCTACTGCCCGCACTGAAATCCCTAGAAACCTCCGCCCAGCTAGACCTACACAGCCGCCTCACGGTGATGTCCACCATCACCAAATACCTCCCCGAAACCCTCACCGCCTACCTGCGCCTCCCCCCCGCCTTCGCCCTAGTCCACCACGGCAGCTCCGGCAAAACCGCCCAGGTGTTATTGATCGAACAACTAGACGCGCTGGATACACAACTCAAACAAGTAGCCCAAAACGCCTACGCCCAAGACATAGAGCGCCTGGTGGCGAATGGAAAGTTTTTGCAGGATCGGTTTGGTTAACGCGCTGGGCGCTAGGCCCAACACCCTAAATTGGGCAGCAATGCCCAACTTGCCTTGGTTTTTCATCGCCGCATTCGTCAGTTAAATTGCGGATTTCACCCGTAGGGGCGCGATTCATCGCGCCCAATTGCAACAAAACCGCTTTAGGCTCATTTCTCTTGAGTGCGTTGGGCCGCATGCTCAACCACACCCTCAACCTAGAAACCTCAGTGAATCATCCAAGTCTGCGCAAGTCACGGGTAACGTCTAGCAAAAGTTAAAAATTTTGAACAACCAATAAGGTTGCCCTTCATTTTTAACTTTCACTATCCGCTCCCCGTGCCTTACACAGCTTTTGGGCGCCCAACTAAGGTTTCTAGGTTCATGTTGCAATTTATTTAAGAGGTACGGTTATGCCATTGATGAAGAAATTAATAACCCAATTGAGTAAAACCCACTCGGGGTTTTGCAAAAAAATACACGCACACAGCAAGGTGGTTTTTCACCCCTTGTGGATTGGCCTAGGGCTTTTTCTAGCCGCCAGCGCCCAGGCCTCGAGCCTTTGGACTGGCCCCAACATCACCTTTAGCAAAGTTAATTTCGCCGACCCAACCCTAGCCGCCCACCAAGACCGCCTCACCAACTCGGTATGGCTTACACGGGGCGACTTCCAGGGTATTTTCAACCTAGAAACCTCAGTTGGGCGCCCAAAAGCTGTGTAAGCCATTGGTTCGAATAGTGAAAGTTAAAAATGAAGGGCAACCTTATTGGTTGTTCAAAATTTTTAACTTTTGCTAGGCGGGCTAAGGGGTTGCGCAGACTTGGGTGATCCAACTGAGGTTTTTAGGTTCAGCATCGCCCCCGGCAAAGAAACGGCTTATGTTACGAATGTAAGCCCTGCAGACACCGAATGGGCGTTCGGCTCGATCAGCAGCGGCGTGCAAACACTGAATTTCCAGCCCTGGCAACTGGCCGTAGGTTCGCCACAGAGCAACCTCGTCAACCGACCGATGGTGGTTCACCTGATCAGTGAGGATATTTATCTGGATATAAAATTTCTCAGCTGGCATACAGGCCGCGAAGGCTTTGGCGGCGGCGCTTTCAGCTATGAGCGCTCAACCCCCGCCGTATCCACCCCCACCACCCTTGCCGTACCTACATTGCCGCAGGCAGGCTATGGCGTATTTGCGGTTTTATTGCTGGGCGCAGCCCTGCGAAAATTGCCCCGCAGTTAAGCGAAAAACCTCAGGTCGCAAGGCAGAAATACCTCGCGACCATCACGAAAATTGAATTACCCGAGGTGCCCTTCAGGCATAATCCTAGAAACCTCAGTTGAGCGCCCAAAAGCTGTGTAAGCCACTGGTGCGGATAGTAAAAGTTAAAAATGAAGGGCAACCTTATTGGTTGTTCAAATGTTTAATTTTTGCTAGGTGATGCCTGAGGGGTTGCACAAACTTGGGTGATCCAACTGAGGTTTTTAGGTTGAGGGTGGGCAACAAATTGCCCACCCCACCCGCTTATTTAAAAGTGCAGCTAGTAACGTAGATATTATCAATAACATCTGCTTGGGCTGTTATCCGAATACCCTCTGTGGAACCCGGCTGCAATTGTTTATTCATCGAAAAAGAAATAACGTCTGTGGGTGTGTTTAATTTGATGCCTGTTTCCGTAGCCGCCTGCGTAATTACAACAGGTGCAGACAAGGTTATCCGCCCTGAACTGAGATGGATGGGATCAATGTCTTCATTAGAATTTGAGTACCCAAAGCTGAAGTTCTTATGCCAGTACACCGCCTTAATAATAAATTCGTTCTTCTTCCCTGTTGGCGAAATTGAGGGCGCGCAGCCAATTGATTGGTTGCCCCCAACCAAAATGGTTCGTAATGCGCCACCAACACCACCCGAACTGGTTAAAGGTCCCGTCGAGACATTCAGAAGAACGTCATAATTACCGGCACTTTCAAATGTGTGGCTCACTGTCTTGCCAAACCCATAGGTGCCATCGCCAAAGCTCCATCGGTAGCTGACTAATTCTTTTCCTTCTGGATCAGAGGAGCCTTCTGCGCTGAAATTAACTTTTAAGGGCGCATTGCCAGCTTCAGTAGTTGCCGATATTTTGGCTATTGGCGGTTGGCTTTCCTTGGGCGGCATATGTTCAATGCACTTCAAACCGTTTTGCGTTTTAAAGCCAATATCCTGAACGGCGGAGGTACTGGCGCCATACAAATCAAATTTAACCCAGCTGTATTCAGGAATAATGTCCCCACTAACCGAAAAAGATTGGCTGCCTGCGGCCTTCACAACGTACTGATCGTTGTTATTTAAAGCAAGGTTGGACAACTTCGCAGCGGTTTTCCATGAGGCCTGCCAATTGCGCACGGGAGAGGAGGTATTGTTGTAGAGCCTCACTTGCATGCCAAAGGACAAGGAACCAGGTTGATAGGACCTATAAGTAATTTCACAATCTTGGCCTGGGTAATCAGCTACCTCAAACCTTTTGTTGGTGTAGTTTAAGCCGCCGCGTTTATCTGACACCCCCAACGAGACCCACGTAGAAGTAGGAATATCCATTTCCACCTTAGAGCCGTACATGGGTTCTTGGCTAAAATCGCTGTACCAAACATGGTCAATCGGGTCGCCATCTTCGTCATAAGACACATCCCCCCAAAGCGAGGCGGTGGTAAAGGGCCTTAAGAGATTAGTTTTGCTCGCCGTAAAAACAGGTACTGGGCGATGGTTGGACGGGTTATCACCACGGACCTGAATTTGCGCAATTTCTTTGTCACTTCTCCCGCTAGGGTCTGTAACTGTTAACTCGACAAAATAAAAGCCCCCTTCAGCAAAGGCATGAGTAACCTGTGCTCCCGTGGCGGTGTGGCCGTCTTTAAAATCCCACAAGTAAGTCAGCGGCTCAATGTTAGGGTCGGTTGAACCTCGGGCGTCGAAGTCGATATTGGCAGCGACTTGGGCCCTTCCTTCGTGCGATGTAGATGTGTAACAAGGGTATGTGAATACCTGCGTTAATAAGATGTGTGCTGTTGGCGCTTGCGGTGTTGTCGAACCGATGCCCGGCAGCGGCTGACTGGGACATTCAGCAACCTCCAGCAGATTGTCGAACCCCCAGTTAGTAAGCCAGTGATAGTTCACATTTCTAATGCTGACACTGCCCTTATCGCCCGTGGCGGTAATACTTGCTTGATGGGCACCCTGAAGGCGGTAAACGGACAGGTAGTCGCCGACGTCAACGGGCACGTAAGCCCCCTTCAAATCGAAACCGATCGTCCGCCATTCAGCGCCAGTAGGTGCAAATTCAAAATCAATCGGATTAAGCGGGCTATCCAACCATAATTTCATGGGTACGGGGTTGTCGTTGGGATTGGAATACTCAATCGACACCCTGCCCTTATTCAAAAAGCCCGTCCTGGATCGGCCTACCTCAGGCAAATCAATTCGGCCTTTTGCGGAGTTTTCAATTTTAAAATGCGTGGTTTGATTGCTGCCAACTGAACTGGCGCAATATTTATTGACATTGATTGATGCCTGCCCACTTGATGAGGAGCTGGACGAACTGCCAGACGAGCTTTCGCCCCCACCACCCAGTACCGGGCAACCTGATGACGATGAAGTAGTACTTGAGGTTGAAGAGCTGCTTGTGCTGGATGACGAGCTTGATGAACCGCTTGTTGACGAACTTGTACTTCCCACCCCAGTGCAGGCGAATAGGCAGGTTGTAACAAAAAACAATAATCCAAAACGCAGAAATTCGAATATTTTTATCATTGTTAACTTACTCCATTAATTAAAGAAACCCCTTGCAACGGCAACAATTTGCGCGTTAATAGGGCGGACGAACTGGGGCAAGATAGCATTGCAACTAGCGATGCCAATATGCAATTTCATGTGGCGTTCAGATTTTGTGAACCTGCTGCTGAAAGTTCAGGTAAACGCGTCACGGGGAGGGGGCTTGTTCGGCCCACATGCAGGTGGGTGTTCTGCGAATTAACACTCACTCTGCTTATTCTGTGTTGCTTTTGTACATGCCTGCCCTTCAGGCATAATCCTAAAACCCTGTTATGTGGAGACCTTATGTCGCTAGATCAATCAATTCGTTTATTAATCCTGTTGTGCGGCCTGATGTTGCTGGGTTTTGTGGGCAATTTACTCACGGGCGGCTGGCTGAACCAGTGGGGCATCCACCCGCGCCAGTTTTCCAGCCTTTGGAACGTGTTAAGCACGCCATTTTTGCACGCTAATTTAGCCCATTTAATCAGCAATTTAACCGGCTTCAGCGTGTTGGCTTTTTTGGTTTTACTGCGTGGCAAAGCGTGTTTTATTCAATCAAGCTTGGTGATTGTGGTGGTAGGTGGTTTGTTGGTGTGGCTATTGGGCCGCTCGGCCAACCACATAGGGGCCAGCGGTTGGATTTTTGGCCTTTGGGGTTTGCTATTGGCAATGGCTTGGTTTGAACGCAGTTTTACCAGTATTGCACTGGCATTTGCGGTGGTATTTTTTTATGGCGGTATGATTTGGGGTGTTTTACCGCTGCGCAGTTTTGTGTCGTTTGAAGCGCATTTATTTGGCTTGCTGGCGGGGGTTCTGGCGGCGTTTTTGTGGCGTAAAGGGTTTAGGTTATTCACCTAACCCCCTTGTTTTGAAGATTTAACTGATCGTCGCCTGGTAGGCTTCAGCGGTTAATAAAGCGTCTAATTCCGCCAAATTACTCGGCTTAATTTTAAAAAACCAACCGGCGCTGTAAGGCTCAGAATTAATCGTTTCCGGGGCATCCTCCAGCACCGCGTTAACCGCGATAACTTCACCGCTTACCGGTGCATAAATATCCGAAGCCGCTTTTACGGACTCCACCACACCGGCTTCTTTACCGGCCACAACCTGCGAACCCAAAGCCGGGCTTTCGGCAAATACCACGTCACCCAGGGCGGCCTGGGCGTGGTCGGTTATGCCTACGGTAATGGTGCCATCGGCTTCCAAACGCGCCCATTCGTGGCTGCTGGCGTATTTTAATTCGGCGGGGATTTGGCTCATGGTGTGTTCCTCAATCATTAATTAAACAGGTTGGCCGTTGCGGACAAAACAGGGTTTTACTAGGTCTACATCCACCGGGGTGTTGCGAATAAGCACTTGGGCTGCCCCCGTGAATTCAACGGGCACACGGGCCAGCGCGATGGAGTACCCAAGCGTAGGGGAAAAGGTGCCGCTGGTGATGATGCCCTGGCGCGTGGTGCCGGGAATAATAACCGGGTAATCGGCGCGCAGTACACCTCGGCCTTTAAATGCCAGCCCCACCAGTTTGTCGCTGCCCGCTTCTTTTTGTTTTTGAAGGGCGGCGCGGCCAATAAAATTGCGCTCAAACGGCTGCCAGGCGATGGTCCAGGCCATGTTGGCCGCCAGGGGCGATACGCTGTCATCCATCTCGTGACCGTATAAATTCATACCCGCTTCAAGCCGTAACGTGTCGCGCGCGCCCAGGCCGCAGGGCACAACACCCGCCTGCTGAAGCGCCAGCCAAACCTCGCAAGCTTGCTGGCCCGGCAGCATCATTTCAAAACCGTCCTCCCCGGTGTAGCCGGTGCGGGCCACAAACCAATCGGTTTTATCACCGCTTAACGGCGTCCCAACAAAAACGCCTAAATCCATTAACTCAGGTAGCTTTAACACCTCGGCCACCAAAGCGCGGGCATTGGGGCCTTGTACGGCCAGCATGGCCAATTCCGGGCGCTCAGTAATTAACACATTAAAGTCAGCGCGGATCTTTTCCATCCAGGCTAAATCCTTAGCGCGGGTGCCGCAATTCACCACCAATCGGTAGCCAAAATCCGTAAGGTACACAATTAAATCGTCAATCACGCCGCCATCTTCATTGAGCATGGCGCTGTACAGGGCTTTGCCCATCTGCGTCAGTTTGTGAACGTCATTGGCTAATAAATACTGCAAATAGGCTTTGGCATCTGGGCCGCTTACGTCCACCACCGTCATGTGGGAGACATCAAACATGCCCGCATGGCGGCGCACTTGGTGGTGCTCTTCAATTTGGGAGCCGTAATTCACCGGCATGGCCCAACCGCCAAAATCCACCAATTTGCCACCTTGGGCGCGGTGTAATTCAGCTAAAGGGGTTTCAAGAAGGTGTTGCTCTGCCATAAAAATACCCTGGTAAAAACCGCGCATTCTAGCCGATAAGTGTGTGCGGGTGCTGAGTGCTGGCCTATCCGTTACCCTAGAAACCTCAGTTGAGCGCGTAGCGAGAGCGTCTAAGACGCCGAATTTAAAGCGATTTTCGCCAAAATTTGGCGAAAGCAGTAGTCACCACATTGGTGAGTCAAATTTTGGCGAAAATCGCTTTAAATTCAAGTATTAGGCGTTCGCAGTAGCGTTCAATTGAGGTTTTTAGGGTTATGCTGGCGGCTTTTTGCAAAGGTATTTTATGAATACACAGGCCCCTTTGGTTTTAGTGGATGGCTCCTCCTATTTATACCGCGCATTCCACGCAGCCCCACCGCTGAGCAATGCCGCCGGGGAGCCTACCGGTGCGGTGAAGCTGGTTTTAAACATGGTGCGCCGCCTGTTAAAAGACTACCCACAAAGCCCCATCGCGATGATATTCGACGCCAAAGGCAAAACCTTTCGCGACGATTTATTCGAACACTACAAAGCCCACCGCCCACCCATGCCGGACGATTTACGCGCACAAGTGGAGCCGATTCACCAAGCCATCACCGCCTTGGGCCTGCCTTTAATTGTTATTGAAGGCGTAGAGGCAGACGATGTGATCGGCACCCTGGCCCGCCAAGCCGCCGAGCAACAACAGCCGGTGATTATCTCCACCGGTGATAAAGACATGGCCCAACTCGTAAACCCCTGGGTAAGCCTGCACAACACCATGACAGAAACCCGCATGGATGAAGCCGGCGTGCAGGAAAAATTCGGCCTGCCGCCGCATTTAATCATCGATTATTTAGCCCTCATGGGCGACAAAGTGGACAACATCCCCGGCGTGCCCGGCGTGGGCGAAAAAACCGCCCTCGGGTTATTAACCGCATTAGGTGATTTAAATGCGGTTTACCAACGCCTGGATGAAGTGGCAGCGCTGCCCATTCGCGGCGCCAAATCCCTGGCCGAAAAACTGCGCGAACACGAAGCGATGGCGCGTTTAAGCTACCAATTAGCCACCATAAAAACCGACTGTGAATTGCCTTTTAACACCCAGGATTTACACCCCAAACCCGCCGACACCGCCACACTAAAAGCCCTGTATGAACGCTTGGAATTTAAAAGCTGGGTAAATGAATTAAATAATTCAGAAACCCCTACGGTAAAAGCAGCCTTACCCCCAGAAACCCCAGAAACCCCAGAAACCCCAGCCCCCACCATTAACTACCAGTGTATTTTCACATTGGATGAATTAAATACCTGGGTAAACCGTTTACAAACAGCAGACTATTTTGCCTTCGATACCGAAACCACCAGCCTGAATTATATGGAAGCTAAATTAGTCGGCGTGTCTTTTTCCTGCGCGCCGGGGGAAGCCGCTTATGTGCCTTTTGGCCACGATTATTTAGGTGCTCCCGCGCAATTAACACAAGAGCAAGTATTAAATGCACTCAAACCCTTATTGGAAAACCCGCAACATAAAAAACTCGGACAAAATATAAAATACGACACCCATGTTTTAGCCAATGCGGGCATTCATGTACAAGGCATTATTTTTGACACACTGCTGGAAGGTTTTGTGGTGAATTCCACCACCCGGCTGGATATGGATTCCCTAGCCGATATTTATTTACAACAACAAACCGTTCACTTTGCCGATATCGCAGGCAAAGGCGCCAAAGCACTCACCTTTAACCAAATAGCCATTGAAAAAGCCGCCCCCTACGCAGCAGAAGATGCCGACATTACCCTGCGCCTGCACCAAACTTTATACCCACAGCTTCAGCAAGACGAAGGTTTATTAAAGGTATACACACACATAGAAATGCCCCTGCTGCCAGTATTACAACGCATTGAACGCACCGGCGCGTTAATTGACAGCAAATTATT
Organism: Pseudomonadota bacterium; assembly: GCA_041179125.1. GTDB lineage: Bacteria > Pseudomonadota > Gammaproteobacteria > Pseudomonadales > Cellvibrionaceae > CAMCXE01. The sequence goes on from JBEGTZ010000263.1 coordinate 15,435, forward strand.
GCAACAACAAAGCATGGAGCTTGCAACACAGTTGGACCAACTGCAAAAAGAAGCGTTTTTATTGGCCGGGGAAGAATTTAATTTAGCCTCCCCCAAACAATTGGGCGAGATTTTATTTAATAAATTAAAAATCCCCACACTCAAAAAAACCGCCAAAGGCCAA
>JBEGTZ010000264.1:0-6007 GCA_041179125.1 Pseudomonadota bacterium
CTGGACGGCAGCGCATTCCTGCTCAAAACCGACGGCAAAGTGCGCTCCGATGCGGACTTCATCTTCTACAACAACCTCAAGTCTGCCGACGGCTCCATCACCCACTTGGGCGATAACACCACCGGCGCAGGCGATGGCGACGACGAACAACTCTCCATCGAATTGTCCAACGTACCCGCCGATATCGAGCGCGTAGTCGTGGCTGTAACCATTCACGATGCTGAAGCGCGCAAACAAAACTTCGGTCAAGTGAGCAAAGCCTACATCCGCGTTATCAACGCTGATGGCGACAAAGAAATCGCCCGTTTTGACCTCTCTGAAGACGGCTCCACCGAAACCGCTATGATCTTCGGTGAAGTGTACCGCGCAGGCGCCGAGTGGAAATTCAAAGCCATCGGACAAGGTTTTGCAGGCGGCCTAGGCCCCTTGGCGCGCTCTTACGGCATCAACGCCTAAGCCATTCGGTAAATACCCGCGCACGCAATTTATGAGCGGCGCGGGCGTTTATCCATCGCGCTCGTCGGATAGGCGCAGCCTACACACCGCATCACTGGCCGTTCACTCACAGGACACGCCCCATGCTAGAACTTCGCCCCAACTGTGAATGCTGCGACCAAAACCTGCCCCCCGACAGCACAGACGCCTTTATTTGCACCTTCGAATGTACCTTTTGCCGTGCTTGTGCCACCGACGCACTACAGGGCATCTGCCCCAATTGCAGCGGCAACCTACTGCAACGGCCCGTGCGACCAGCCGCCAAACTGGCCCAATACCCCGCCTCACAACAACGCGTATTCAAACCGCACGGCTGTGCGCCATGAACTTATCCTTTGGAGCCTAACCTATGAGCGTTTTTACCATCACCGGTGAAGTAGACCCCTTCTTACACGTCTCCATGCAGCGCGGCGACAAAATCTATTGTGAATCCGGCGCAATGGTGATGATGGACGCCACCTTAGACTTAAAAGGCAAAATGGCCGGTGGCTTCGGCGCCGCCCTAATGCGCACCTTTGCCAACGGCGAATCCTTCTTCCAACAACACATTGAAGCCGTGCGCGGCGACGGCGACTGCCTGCTGTCCCCCACCATGCCCGGCGCTATGGATGTAGTAGATGTAGGCAAAAACCGCTATTTTTTAAACGACGGCGCCTTTGTCGCCGCCACCTCCGGCGTGGAACTTAAAGTGCGCACGCAAAACATCGGCAATGCCCTGTTCGGCGGCTCCGGTGGGTTTTTTCTGATGGAAGCCAGCGGCAACGGCCAGCTGGCGGTATCCGGCTTCGGCTCCATGTTCCAACTGGATGTAGAAGCGGGCAAAGATGTCATCATCGACAACTCCCACGTTGTCTGCTGGGACACCAACTTACACTATGAAATTTCCGTCACCACCGGCAGCGGCTCGGGCGGCGGCGGTTTGGGCGGAATGCTCGGCAACCTAGTCAACAGCGCCACCAGCGGCGAAGGTATCGTGTTGCGTTTTAGCGGCACCGGCAAAGTGTTTTTATGCTCACGCAACCGCCAATCCTTTGTGGCCCTGTTTAAGCCCTAATCAATTGTTTTACCCCTAGTCATTTACTTTCCTGGAGAACAGCTATGTCTATTAATTTACAAAAAGGTCAAAAAATTTCCCTCGATAAAGAAGCTGGCGTAAGCCTCACTAAAATCATCATGGGTTTGGGTTGGGACGTTGTCCAGCCGGAAAAAAAAGGCATCATGGGCTTTTTAGGCGGCAATAAAACAGTCGATGTAGACCTAGACGCCTCCTGTATTTTATTTGATGAAAACAACAACACAGCCGATGCCGTATGGTTTCGCCAACTGCGCTCGCAAGACGGCTCCGTACAACACACCGGCGACAACCGCACCGGCGCAGGCGATGGCGACGACGAACAAATCATCGTCAACCTCACCCAAGTGCCCGCCCACATTAAAAGCCTGGTCTTCACCGTCAACAGCTTCACCGGCCAAAACTTCTCCCAAGTAGCCAACGCCACCGTGCGCCTGGTAAACGCCGCCAACAACACCGAAGTGGCCCGTTTTAACCTATCCGGCCTGGGTAATTACAACGCCCAAATCATGGCCAAACTCTACCGCCACGGCGGCGAGTGGAAATTACACGCCATAGGTGAAACCGCCAATGGCCGCACTTTTAATGAGCTGTTACCCGCGATTACACCGCACCTTTAAGACGCGCTGTAAAGGCAAAGAGTGGGCAACCGGTTGCCCACTCTTTTGCCCGTGTGAATAAAAAATCCCCAAAAACGCGTAAATTTAGCAAATCGTAAATTGAGTTGTTTAGCGGTGAGCGTGCGAACCCCAACATTCCATTTTGCGGCGTGAATAAATTAAAACACTGCGCGTATTTATGATTGGCTATGTGCGCACTGAGGCTTGGAGTATTGGGGGCGCCCGCTCATCCACAACCGCGCTACGGCATAGCCCGCGCAGCCAAGCACCAATCCAATAAAAACCACGCAATTAAATTCCATGTATTTGCAAAAAAATATCCTAAGCGCGGTTTATTAACCCGCCAAGGCTGGCTCACCCATCGAAAGGTTTCTCATGGCTACTAATAACTCCATCGACGCATTAAATTGCGCCACCATGCGCGCTGCGGTACTTGACTATACCTGGTCCGACGTATTAACCGCTGCCGAAGCCGCCGCGCTCAATCGAGTTGTGCCGCAGCTTCAACGCAAAGCTATATTGGATCTGGGGGTGGGAGCCGGGCGCACGGTGGCGGCACTTAATTCCATTGCAGATAGTTATGTGGGGGTTGATTACGTAAACGAGATGGTGGAGCACTGCAAAAAGCGTTTTGCTGGCGTGAGTTTTGAGCAGGGTGATGCGCGTGCCATGCCGCAATTCGCCGATGCCACGTTCGACTTGGTTGTTTTTTCATGTAACGGCATTTGTATGGTTGACCATGCCGGGCGGTTGGCGATTTTAAGTGAAGTAAAACGTTTGCTGCGGCCTGGCGGTTTTTTTATATTTTCAACGTATAACCGAAATTGCAAAGAACACAATATGCTGTTCAGGTTTCCGCATTTTAGTTTTTCATCAAATCCGCTACGTTTCATCGTGCGTTCTGCACGGTTTGTTGCCAATACAATTATTCGTGTAATAAACCGGATGCGTTATTGGCGTCACCAGGTTAAACACGCAGATTATTCAATATTGAATGATCAATGCCATAACTATCAAACACTGCTTTATTACATTGATATAAACGGCCAGGAAAAGCAGCTGCGTGATACAGGATTTACAGGCGGTATAGCCATATATGACCGTTTCGGCCATGAGGCTGCGCCTGAAATAACCGAGGATATGCTGCTCTATTTGGTCAGCAAATAGCGCATAAATTCGTGCGCGTAATGTCAATAGTCAAAAATTAATCCCGCTTTAAATCGTTCAGGTAAATTTCCATGACCCGCATTTGGTTCAACAAAACCTTCTCCTCCCTAGCTGCCGCCCTACGTTTAATCCGCCAAGGTGACAGCCAAAATAAATACCAATTAATTTGCAGCAACACCAACCCCCACGCGCCCGCTTTTTTAGCCGCCGATGAACACTGGGTAGAGCCCAAAGGCCTGCTGGGCCAAGACTATGTACATTGGTGTTTGGAATTTTGCCAAACACAAAAAATCGCTATTTTTGTGCCGGGTAAAGAGGCAAGTTTAATGGCAAGCCAGCACGCGGTATTTGCCGCCATCGGCACCCGTGTATTGTCCACCGCCAGCGAAGACACCTTGCGTTTAATCAACGATAAAGGCCGTTTTTGTCAAACATTGAACTTACCCACAGCGCCGCCTGCGGAATTTCGTGCGGTGGAAACCTTGGCTCAGTTTGACGCCGCGTTTGAAGAATTACGTGTGCGCCACGATAAACTCTGCATCAAACCCGCCTCGGGTGTATTTGGTTTGGGTTTTAGTGTTTTAGATGAAAAACGCTCCTGCGCTGAAATTTTATTAGAAGGCATTGCCTACCATATTAACGTGCAGGATTTGCGGCGCGGTTTGGGTGAGTTGGGGCAATTTAAAAAAATGTTGGTGATGGAATTTTTGCCCGGCCACGAATACAGCGTGGATTGCCTCGCCCACCAAGGCCAATTAATCACCGCCGTACCCCGGCGTAAATCCAACGCCCAAGGCCAAGGGCAAACCATCGACCTGCGCGATGACATTTTGCAGAGTGTGGCTAAGCTCGCGACGGATTATCAATTAAATGGTTTTTTTAACGCACAATTTCGCGAACGCAAACACGGCGGCCTCGGCCTGTTGGAAATTAACGCCCGTTTATCCGGCGGTGTGGCTATGGCCTGTTTGGCCGGGCCGAATTTGCCCTACTTAGGCATTGCTGGGTTTGATCAAGGTTATGCATCATTAGAAATCCCCGCCATCCGCAACGGCATCCGCGTGGGTGAAATGGCCTATGCAACGGAGCTTGTGTGACATCACCTAAACCATCGCCAAAAATACTGCAATTACCCACCGGCGAATTACACCTAACCCTCACCCAAGGCGCCGCACGGCTGGACGAGCTGCTCGGTTTCGGCGCCCGCGCCAACGCCAAACGGGGGTTTTTATTTGTCAGTAAAATCCTCGCCAAACACTGGCCGGTAAAACCACAACAGGCACTGGCGATTCACGACGAATTAGCCGCACAAATCCCCAAACATTTACCGGGGCCAGTGTTATTTATTGCAATGGCAGAAACCGCTGTGGGCCTAGGGCAGGGCGTATTTGAAGCCTTTTTGCGCCAGCAGCCTGAACAATCCAGCCTTTTTATTCACAGCACCCGCTACCCGCAGGAAGGCTGCGAACAGCTGGAATTTGCCGAAACCCACAGCCACGCCCCGCGTCAGTTTTTGCATATTCCACCCAGCCCGGCGCTTGCCGCACAGTTCAAACAGGCGCGCAGCCTGGTATTAATTGACGACGAGGCCAGCACCGGCAACACCTTTATCAACCTAGCGCACGCCTGCCGCCGCCACTGCCCGCAATTAAGCCATTTACACCTGGCCACGCCGGTTAATTTTATGTCGGCAGAAGCCCGCCGCGATTGCCCGCAGGCCTTTGCTTTGGAGGTAAGCCTGGGCGCATTAATTGAGGGGCATTACGAATTTATGCCCGCGCCATTCGATGTGGCCGCCCCGCCTGCCCAAGCCACAGGCGGTTATAACCCCAGTGGCGCCAGCGCCTCATTTGGCCGCCTAGGCACGGCACACGCACTGGACATGCCGCACTCGCTCGCCCTGCAATTAAGCGAAGATTTAGAACCCGACGCTAAAATCCTGCTGCTGGGCACCGGGGAGTTTATGCACTGGCCGTTTTTGCTCGGCCTGTGTTTGGAGCGTTTAGGCCACGCCGTCTGGCTGCAATCCACCACCCGCTCACCCATTCTCACCTGGGGCGCGGTGCAGCATAGCCTGCGGTTTAACGATAATTACGGTGAAGGCGTACCCAATTACCTCTACAACCTGGCGCCAGGCTTGTACGACGAAGTTCTGATCTGCCATGAAACCCCCGAAAACCAAGCCTTGCGGGAATTGGCTGCGTTGGTGGGAGGGCGGTTGGTTTATTGTGAACAGCCTAAAAACCTGGCCGATTGACCCTGTAGGGGCGCGATTCATCGCGCCTGGTTTGTAACTATTGAGCACTCCCGATGAGTTGAGTAGAACGTAGGTTGGGCAGTAATGCCCAACACAACACATCCCGCTCCAGTACGCCGATATTTCAAGGCGCCGCATGGCGACCATTTTTTATCGAAGCCACTGCCGCGTTGGGCATTACTGCCCAACCTACACCATAACGGTATTTGTAGGTTGGGTAGAGCTTGCGAAACCCAACAATGGTGGGGCGGAGCATGGTGGTTTGCGTTGGTATAAACCTAAAAACCTCAGTTGGATCACCCAAGTCTGCACAACCCCTTGACGCGCCTAGCAAAAGTTAAAAAATTCGAACAACCAATAAGGTTGCCCTTCATTTTTAACGTTCACTATTCGCAT
>JBEGTZ010000265.1:0-6514 GCA_041179125.1 Pseudomonadota bacterium
GCTGCTGAACGTTTTACGCTTGATGTTGCTCATTGTATGCCTCTCTTTTTGGGCAGAGCTTATCTTAATTTAGTGTCTGGATTCGTGGGTCCACTTTATAGTAAGCATTGGCCTTCACCCCTACAGAAGGCAATCGCCTCTTCTTTATGGTATTTGGCGATACCCGCAATTTCTAAATTTTTTACGAAAATTTGGTAACCCTTCGGAATGGGATTTTTAAAATTTAAAATAATGTTTTCGGCGCGAACTACTTTAAATTTAGCCTGAGCATTGTTTGTGTTTCGAACTAAGCTACCAATTATTCCCTGTGTATTGCTAGACTTTTTCGGCGAGTGATATACCCACCAACCGATAAGAAGTAATACACCCAGGGTTAAAGCTAATTCCATCTTTTGATATGTACCCTGCGGGCCAAATCCCGCCATTTTGCGGGCACTTTATGACAACTTAGCGACTTCACAATCTAAAAACATCAAACAGGTTGGGGTATTTTTTGCGTCGCTTTGCAACAGCCCTTGAATTTCTTTACTACCGAGTATGTTTCAAACCACTTCACTCCTCAACGCGCCCAGCCGGATAATTTTCCTTTCAAACGCAGTGCGGCTTGGGTGTGGATTTGGCTGATGCGGGATTCGGATACGCCGAGTACTAGGCCGATTTCCTTAAGGTTCATCTCCTGTTCGTAATACAGCGATAACACCATTTGCTCGCGCTCGGGCAGTTCGGCGATGGCGGCGGCTAATGAGGCTTGTAGGTGGGTTTGGGCGATGGATTTGGCTGGGTCTTGCAGGGGGGCGCTGGTGTCTTCGCTGGAGACGCAGGTTTCATCGTCGTCGATGTCTTCGTTATAGCTGAAGAGGCGGCTGCCTTGGGTGTCGGCGAGCAGGTTTTGGTAGTCTTCGATGGAGATGTCCATGTAGTGCGCAACTTCGGCGTCACAGGCTTCGCGGCCTAGGCTGGCTTCGAGGGCGGCTAAGGCTTGGCTGATTTTGCGGGCGTTGCGGTGAACCGAGCGCGGCACCCAGTCGCCTCGGCGCATTTCATCCACCATTGCGCCTTTGATGCGAATGCCCGCATAGGTTTCGAAGCTTGCGCCTTTGCTGTCGTCGTATTTTTGCGCCGCTTCAATCAACCCGAGCATACCCGCTTGGATTAAATCGTCCACTTGCACGCTTGCGGGCATACGCGCCAGCAGGTGGTAGGCGATTTTTTTCACCAACGGGGCAAAGGTTTCTATGTCCAATCCTGGCTCCTGGCTCACCGCTGCGTAACGCGCTGATAGGTTTGCTGCTGTCACATGCCACCACTGGCGGAGAGTAGCCGTTCGAAGAAAAACTCTAAATGACCGCGCGCGCTGTTTTGTACGGGCCATTGGTCGATGCGTTGGGCAATAAAACGGATGGATTGCGCGGCTTTACAGCGGGGGGCGAATTCCAGTAGGGCTTTGCGTTTTTGCACGGCTTTACGCACGTTTTCGTCGAATGGCACGGGGCCTAAATACTGTAATGAGGCGTCTAAAAAGCGCTCGCACACGGCGTTGAGTTTGTTGAACAGGGCGCTGCCTTCTTGCAGGGTGCGCGTCATATTGGCGATCACTTTAAAGCGATTGATGCCGTGTTCGGTGTTGAGCAATTTCATCAGGGCGTAGGCGTCGGTGATGCTGGACGGCTCGTCACACACCACAATCACCACCTCTTGGGCGGCGCGGACAAAGCTGGTCACGGTGTCGGATATACCGGCGGCGGTGTCGATCACTAATACGTCGATTTGATCAGAAAGTTCGCTAAAGGCGTGGACAATGGCGGCGTGTTCCTGGGCCGAGAGTTTCACCATGTTGGACAGGCCGGAGGAGGCGGGGACTATTTTTAACCCGGACGGCCCGTTGAGCATCACCTCGCGCAAATCCCGCTCGCCGCTGAGCACATCCGCCAGGGTAAAACGCGCTTGTAAACCCAGCAGAACATCCACATTGGCAAGGCCTAAGTCGGCATCCAGCAGGACTACACGCCTGCGCATCTCGGCTAAGGCAATGCTGAGGTTAACGGAGAGATTGGTTTTGCCGACGCCACCTTTACCACCGGTGACGGCAACTACTTTTACGGGACGATGGGCCATCATGGACACTACAACCTTTTTTAGGCCACCCAACAAACCACGTTGGGTGTTGCTGTTTTTGAGTATAGATGCTTTGTTTTGCAGCGCCGGAAATTCATCCGGCGGCGCGGTTTTAAAATCCAAGGCGGCGGCTTAAACCTAGGAACCTCAGTTGAGCGCCCAAACGCTGTGCAAGCCATTGGTTCGAATAGTGAAAGTTAAAAATGAAGGGCAACCTTATTGGTTGTTCGAATTTTTAACTTTTGCTAGGCGGTACCTGAGGGGTTGCGCAGACTTGGGTGATCCAACTGGGGTTTCTAGGTTAAAGCCCCACGCTGCTTTCTTGGCTGCTTTCTTGTTTCGCTAAATTCACCGCTTTGGCCACTAGGGACTGGGCGGAGGCCACGGCGATGTCTTTGGGAATTTCCTGGCCGAAGGTGGTGTACAGCAGCGGGATGGCTTGCTGAATCACTACGCTTATGGCTTCGCCTAGGCTTTCGGTTTCGTCTATTTTGGTGAGCACACAGCCGGCCAAACGGCGCGATTTAAACGCATGGGCGGAGGCTTTCAGGGTTTGCACTTGGCTGTTGCCCGCCATCACCAACACGCGCTGTACGCTGGGGCAGGAGGCGAGAATGGCTTCTTGTTCTTTGAGTAACGGGTCGCCCTGACGGAATCCTGCGGTGTCGATAAGAATTAAAGGATAGGCTTTGAGGCTCGCCAATACGCTGGGCAGCGCCCGTTCTTGGTCGATGATACGCACGGGCACATTCAGAATACGGCCCAGTGAACGCAGCTGATCTTGCGCGCCCACGCGGTAGGTGTCGGTGGTAATTAATGCCACTTTGCCCTGGCCGTGGGCCAACACGTACCGCGCTGCCAGCTTGGCGATGGTGGTGGTTTTGCCCACGCCGGTGGGGCCGACAAAAGCAAACACGCCGCCTTGGTCGATGGGGTCGGTGGTTTGTACCGGCAGCCGGGCCACCAACTCGTTCAGCGCTTCGCGCCAGGCCAGGTTTAAGCGCGGTTGATTGGCGCAGTGCTGGCACAGACGGTCTACTAATTCGGCGCCCAAACCTAAGCGTTGTAATTGCTGGCCTAGGGCGTAATGCCCGGCGCTGGGTTTGCTGACAAATTCTTCGGTGGAGGCGGGCCAGTGGCGCAGGTGGCGCTCCAGTAAATTACGCATGTCGGCGATTTCAGCTTGTAATGCGTGTAGGCGGGTGTCGTCTGCTCGCGGTGCGCTGGGGGTTTTATCCTGCAAATGCCCCACTTGAGCGGCCAGGTTAGCCAGCTGGCCATCGGGTTTGGCGTCGTCTTGCAAGGCTGCGGGGGTTACGGCCACTAGGTCGTCAAAGGCGAAGTTAAAATCAAACGGGTCGGTGTGTGCTGTTTTGTCTGACAGGCGCGGTTCGATACGGGTGAGCGCTTCGACGGGTGAGCTATTGCGTTCGTTGCGGCTGGCCGTAGGCTCCTGATAAAAGCTAGGCTCTTTACGGGCGGCAGGCGCTTTGCTGGCATTACTAGGGCGCGTATCAGCAATGGGGCGGCTGGCGGCCTCGGCGGATTTTTTAGCCGCCAACATACGGTTTCTCGCTGCCTCTATTTCCTTAGCCAGGGATGCGGCGCGCTCGGCTTGAGCATTCAGCGCAGGCGGTGTTGATTGAGTGTGAGCCGTTAGCGCGGGCTTTTCGGGCAGGCGGGTGTCCGGTTGCCAATCCTGGTCAGAGAGGAAAGGCCGGTCAAGGTCGGAATCAAACTGCTCGCCAAACTGCTTGCGCGTGTCATAACCACGGGTGGGAATATCCAACTGGTCGGAGGTGAGAATCTCCACGCCTTCTTTAATACGTTTGCTGGAGAGAATAATCGCCTCGGGGCCCATTTCTTGACGAACCAAGTCCAGTGCGCGGCGCATATCTGGCGCTACAAAACGTTTTACAGTCATAACACTTCTCCTCAAACCTGGTTAGTCGCGCTTTTGCGCCAACCGTCGCTCTGTTTAAAAGCCCGCGTCTTACGTTCGCGCTTCCGCGCCAACCGTCGCTTCTATGGTTATTTGTTTGTTATCAGGCACTTCGTTGTACGCCAAAACGTGCATGTCCGGCAGGTTGTAGCGTACAAACCCTGCCAACAAAGCCCGGATGGGCGCGGCCACCAGCAAAATTTGCGGTTTGCCTTGGGCTTCTTGTTTTTGCGCCGCCTTCACCAGCGAGTTGTTTAAACGCTCTGCCAGGCGCGGCTCAATAAACGAGGCGCCATCAACGCCAGCTTTTTGTGCCTGCTGAAAGGACTGAAGCAACAAGTGTTCCAGGGATGGTTCAAGTGTTATACAAGGGATCGAAAGCTCAGCACCTACAATGTTTTGCACGATTTGACGCGCTAACGCCACGCGCGCATGGCTCATCAAGGTGGCGATATCTTGACTTTTATCCCCGCAGGCCGCCAAGGCTTCGGCAATCGAACGGCGGTCGCGAATGGCCACTTGTTCGCGCAATAAACCTTGCAACACTTTTAACAACGCATTCAGGCTGATGGTGCCGGGCACCAACTCTTCCACCAATTTGGGTGATTTTTCCGCCAGCAAATCCAGCCACTTTTGTACCTCCTCGTGGCCGAGCAATTCATGGGTGTGTTTTTGGATGATCTGGTTGAGGTGTGTAGCCACCACCGTGCTGGCATCCACCACCGTGTAACCCAGTGTTTGCGCCTGATCTTTTAAACTTTCATCAATCCAAATTGCCTCCATACCAAAGGCTGGGTCCTGGGTTTTAGCGCCGGGCAGTGGGCCGAACACTTGGCCGGGGTTAATCGCTAAATGGCGGTCGGGGAACACCTCGCCCTCCCCTAACGACACCCCCATCAGGGTGATGCGGTAAGCGCTGGGCAGCAGCTCCAGGTTGTCGCGGATATGCACGGCGGGCACCAAAAACCCCAAATCCTGGGACATTTTTTTGCGAACACCCTTAATGCGGCCCAAGAGTTCACCGCGCTGGTTTTTATCCACCAAAGGAATCAAACGGTAGCCCACCTCCAAGCCCAAAATATCCACCGCCGTCACGTCATCCCAAGACACCTCCACCGTATCACTGGCGCCCGCAGGCCGGTGTTCAAGGGTAGACAAACCCGTTCCGCCCGCCGCCACAGCCGTGCCAGGGGCCGAGCGCGGCATACCTGGGCTGCCGCCCGCCTCCTCCACCACCTCAACCTGATGGTTGCGAAAGTGGATGAAATAAGCCAAAACACCGCAAATCACCGCCAAACTCAAAAAGGCCACATGGGGCATACCCGGCACAGCCCCCATGATGAACAAAATCACCGCCGACATCGCCAAAGCCTTCGGCGAAGCAAACATCTGCGTAAAAACCTGCGCGCCCACTTCCTGCGTAGTGTTCACACGGGTCACGATAATCGCCGAGGCGGTGGCTAATAATAATGAAGGAACCTGCGCCACCAAGCCGTCGCCGATGGTAAGCAGCGTGTACTTTTGCAGCGCGTCTGCAAATTCCAAATGATGCTGCACCATCCCCACAATCATGCCGCCGATCAAATTGATAAACAGAATCAAAATGCCCGCAATGGAATCCCCGCGTACAAACTTACTCGCACCATCCATCGAACCGTAAAAATCCGCCTCCGCGCCCACCTCAATCCGGCGCTTACGCGCCTCGTCTTGGTCGATCAAGCCTGCGTTTAAATCCGCATCAATCGCCATTTGTTTGCCCGGCATCGCATCCAACGTGAAGCGCGCACTCACCTCAGAAATCCGCCCGGCGCCCTTGGTTACCACCACAAAGTTGATGATCATCAAAATGATGAACACCACCAAACCCACCGCGTAGTTACCGCCAATCACCACCTCACCAAACGCCTCAATCACCTTCCCCGCCGCATCACCACCGTTATGCCCCTCCAACAACACCACCCGGGTGGAAGCCACATTCAACGCCAACCGCAACAGCGTAGCCACCAACAAAATGGTGGGGAACACCGCAAAATCCAAAGGCCGCAAGCTGTAAATACTCACCAGCAGCACCACAATCGACAAGGCAATATTGAAAGAGAAAAAGGCATCCAGCAGGAACGGCGGCAAAGGCAAAATCATCATGCCCAACAGCATCAACAGCAGAATAGGCACCGACAAATTGCCATGCCACATGCCCCTAAAACCACGCAACGCAGATTCCCGCGTCACCGTAGAAGGCAAACCCCTTAAATGACTAAAAATTGTTTCGGCCATAGCCCTAAAACCCTAACGACAACAAATTGACGAAAATTCGTCCTGTAGGAGGCTATGGCAAAATGCATTCCCATAATTCTAAAGGGTGGGGTTGTTGTTGGATTTGGCGAGGGGGAGAGGAGTGAGGGTTTGCTGTGCAGGAAATCGTGTACCACGTAAGTTGAGTAGGTTGGCGGTGAGCTT
>JBEGTZ010000266.1:0-4739 GCA_041179125.1 Pseudomonadota bacterium
CCACCTTTAACGAGGTGAACATGGGCCCGGTAATGGCGCTGCGCAACCGTTACAAAGACCAGTTCGAAAAAGCCCACAAAGGCACTCGTTTAGGCTTTATGAGTTTCTTCGTAAAAGCCGCTGTTGAAGCTCTGCGCCGCATCCCAGCAGTGAACGCCTCTATCGACGGCAACGACATCGTGTACCACGGCTACCAAGACATCGGCGTAGCGGTTTCCACCGAGAAAGGCCTGGTAGTGCCTGTGTTGCGTAACACCGAACACATGGGCCTTGCCGACATTGAAAACGGCATTCGCGACTTTGGCCTGCGCGCCCGCGACGGCAAGCTGGGCATTGAAGAAATGACCGGCGGCACCTTCACCATCACCAATGGCGGTGTGTTCGGCTCCTTAATGTCCACGCCCATTCTCAACCCGCCGCAAGCGGCGATTTTGGGTATGCACAAAATCCAAGAGCGTCCTATGGCGGTAAACGGCAAGGTGGAAATCCTGCCCATGATGTACCTGGCCCTGTCCTACGACCACCGCTTGATCGACGGCAAAGAAGCCGTGCAATTCTTGGTGGCGATTAAAGATATGATCGAAGACCCTGCGCGCATTTTGTTGGATATCTAACCTGCAAGGCGGTGCTAAAACACCGCCCCATGCCGGAACTTAAACGCGTTATAAACAATTGAGTTACGAACACTGTTGGAACTGCTTATGTCTGAGAAATTTGATGTCATTGTGATTGGCTCTGGCCCTGCGGGTTACGTTGCTGCTATTCGCGCCGCACAATTAGGTTTAAAAACCGCCTGTATCGAAAAGTGGAAAAACGCCGACGGCAAAGGTGTCAACGGCGGCACCTGCTTGAACGTAGGCTGTATCCCGTCCAAAGCCCTGCTCGATAGCTCCTACAAATACCACGAAGCCGCCCACGCCCTCGGCACTCATGGCATCAGCGTAGCCGGTGTCACCGTAGACGTACCGGCCATGATCGCCCGTAAAGAAGGCATCGTGAAACAACTCACTGGCGGCATCGCAGGCCTTTTCACCGCCAACAAAGTCACTTCTTTATACGGTACCGGCAAACTGCTGGCGGGCCGCAAAGTGCTGTTCACCGACTTTGAAGGCAAAGAGCAAACCCTAGAAGCCGACAACGTGATCCTGGCCTCCGGTTCTATCCCGGTAAACATCCCTGTGGCTCCTGTGGATAACGACGTCATCGTAGATTCCACCGGCGCCCTGGCTTTTGCCAGCGTCCCAGCTCGTTTAGGTGTAATCGGCGCTGGCGTAATTGGCCTGGAGTTGGGTTCGGTGTGGAACCGCTTAGGTTCTAAAGTGGTATGCCTGGAAGCAATGGATTCTTTCCTCGCCATGATGGACCAACAAATCGCCAAAGAAACGCAAAAAATCCTCACCAAACAAGGCCTGGATATTCGCCTAAGCTGCCGCGTGACTGGCTCACAAGTTAAAACCGTCGGTAAAAACAAAGAAGTTGAAGTTACATTTATCAACAAAGAAGGTGCTGAAGTTAAAGAAACCTTCGACAAACTTATCGTCTGCGTAGGCCGCCGCCCATTTACTCAAGGCCTTTTGGCTGAAGATTCCGGTGTGAAACTCGACGAGCGCGGTTTTGTGTATGTGAACGATTTATGCTCCACCAGCGCCCCCGGCGTTTGGGCCGTAGGCGACGTAGTGCGCGGGCCGATGCTGGCGCACAAAGGCTCCGAAGAGGGCGTGATGGTAGCCGAGCGCATTGCAGGCCACAAAGCCGTAATGAACTACGACATCATCCCCAGCGTGGTGTACACCCACCCAGAAGTTGCTGCCGTGGGCAAAACCGAAGAACAACTTAAAGCCGCTGGTGAAAACTACAAAGTGGGTATTTTCCCCTTTGCCGCCTCAGGCCGCGCACTGGCCGCCGATGAAAAAGACGGCATGGTGAAAATCATCGCCCATGCCGATACCGACCGCATCTTAGGCGCCCACATCGTCGGCCCTTCCGCTGCGGATTTAGTGCAGCAAGTAGCCATTGCGATGGAGTTTGGCTCCAGCGCTGAAGACTTAGGCATGATGGTGTTCGGCCATCCAACCTTGTCGGAAGCAGTACATGAAGCGGCTTTAGCGGTGAACGGCCACGCCATTCACATCGCCAATCGCAAAAAGAAATAACCCGTAGGTCGGACTTTAGTCCGACATCGGGCGCAAGCCCGACCAGCACTACCACGAGATCGAGCCTATGCCCGATGTCGATACAGTTCAGAATAAAATTAGGCTGCGTTCGCGCAGCTAGTACCGGCAGGCCTAGGTCACAAACTTAGGCCTGCCTTTTGTCCACAGGGGCATTCGTTTTGTCTTGTTGGTCAATAAACGTCCCGCGAACAAGCCATACCAGTTTGTTCATTATGTTTAACTCGCGCCCGTGTTAGAGCGCAATCAAACGGAAAAACGTCATGAATTTGCACGAATATCAAGCAAAACAGCTGTTTGCTGAATACGGCTTGCCCGTGTCTAAAGGTATAGCGGCCGCTACACCCGCTGAAGCCGCTGCCGCCGCCGACACCATTGGCGGCGATTTATGGGTAGTAAAAGCTCAAGTACATGCCGGTGGCCGTGGTAAAGCCGGTGGTGTTAAGTTGCTATCCACCAAGGCAGAAATCGAAGAATTCGCCACCAAATGGTTAGGCAAAAACCTCGTCACCTACCAAACAGATGCCAAGGGCCAGCCCGTAAGCCGCATCTTGGTGGAAACCTGTACCGACATCGAGCAAGAACTCTATTTAGGTGCCGTGGTTGACCGCTCAACGCGTCGCATTGTTTTCATGGCCTCCACCGAAGGCGGTGTTGAAATTGAAAAAGTCGCCGAAGAAACCCCAGAAAAAATCCTCAAAGCCATCATCGACCCGCTCACCGGCGCCCAGCCTTACCAAGCCCGCGAGTTGGGCTTCAAACTCGGCTTAAACCCTGAGCAAATTAAGCAATTCACCAAGATATTCATGGGCTTGGCCAAAATGTTCCAGGACTACGACTTCGCCCTGCTGGAAATCAACCCGCTGGTAATCACCAAACAAGGCAATTTGCACTGTTTGGACGGCAAAATTAACATCGACGGCAACGCCATGTACCGCCAGCCCAAACTCAAAACCATGCACGATCCCTCTCAAGAAGACGCCCGTGAAGCCCACGCCGCCGCTTGGGAACTTAACTATGTCGCCTTAGAAGGCAACATCGGTTGCATGGTAAACGGCGCAGGCCTCGCTATGGGCACCATGGACATCGTTAAACTACACGGCGGCCAACCCGCTAACTTTTTGGACGTAGGCGGCGGCGCCACCAAAGAGCGCGTAGTGGAAGCGTTCAAAATTATTCTCTCCGATGACGCAGTAAAAGCCGTGTTAATCAACATCTTCGGCGGCATCGTGCGTTGCGACATGATCGCTGAAGGCGTGATCGGCGCGGTGAAAGAAGTGGGCGTAAAAGTACCTGTAGTGGTGCGCCTTGAAGGCAACAACGCCGAACTGGGCGCCAAAGTACTGGCCGATAGCGGCCTGAACATCATCGCGGCCACCAGCTTGACTGATGCTGCACAGCAAGTAGTAAAAGCTGCGGAGGGTAAATAATGAGCGTATTAATCAACAAAAATACCAAGGTGCTCTGCCAGGGTTTTACCGGTTCACAAGGTACACTCCACTCAGAACAAGCCATCGCCTATGGCACCAACATGGTTGGCGGTGTAACCCCCGGTAAAGGCGGCCAAAAACATTTGGGCCTGCCTGTATTCGACA
Organism: Pseudomonadota bacterium; assembly: GCA_041179125.1. Taxonomy (GTDB): domain Bacteria; phylum Pseudomonadota; class Gammaproteobacteria; order Pseudomonadales; family Cellvibrionaceae; genus CAMCXE01. Next base: position 3,767 of record JBEGTZ010000266.1, read on the forward strand.
CCATGAAAGACGCCGTAGCCGAAACCGGCGCCGACGCGACAGTCATCTATGTACCCGCGCCCTTCTGTAAAGATTCCATCCTGGAAGCTGCTTACAGCGGTGTGAAGTTGATCGTATGCATCACCGAAGGCATCCCCACATTGGACATGCTGGACTGTAAAGTGCGCTGCGACGAACTCGGCGTGCGCCTGATCGGCCCCAACTGCCCCGGTGTTATTACCCCAGGCGAATGTAAAATCGGCATCATGCCCGGCCACATTCACCTGCCCGGCCGCGTAGGTATTGTGTCCCGCTCCGGCACACTCACCTATGAAGCGGTGAAACAAACCACCGATTTCGGTTTTGGCCAATCTACTTGTGTAGGCATCGGCGGCGACCCAATCCCCGGCTCTAACTTCATCGACATCCTCAAACTCTTCCAAAACGACCCGCAAACCGAAGCCATTGTAATGATCGGTGAAATCGGCGGCACCGCTGAAGAAGAAGCTGCTGCGTTTATTAAAGCCAATGTGAAAAAACCTGTAGTGTCCTATATTGCAGGTGTAACCGCACCTCCAGGCAAACGCATGGGCCATGCCGGTGCGATTATTTCTGGCGGCAAAGGTACAGCAGAAGAGAAATTCGCAGCCCTGCATGATGCCGGTGTAGCTACAGTTAAAAGCTTGGCGGATATTGGCAAAATGTTGAAAGAAGTGACTGGCTGGTAATAATTTAAATTATTGGATTTAAATTTACATGGCCAAAAAAAACCGCCCCGAGTAATTGGGGCGGTTTTTTTATGGGCGAAAATTGATTCAGTTTATACATGCTAATAAAATCTCTAAAAATATTTTGTAGTTCAGCATGTTTTTTAATTTTATGCGTCATCCCCGCGTGGGGGTGTAATTCATTGTGCCTTAACAGTGGGGAAACCATCAGTTCTGGCGCAATGAATCGCGTCCCTGCGTAGTGAAATCAATAAGCTAAATAGTTG
>JBEGTZ010000267.1:0-10312 GCA_041179125.1 Pseudomonadota bacterium
GTAACTCACCAAAACGCCTACTCACCTCTTTTAAATCGATACTAAAATCCTGTGCTAATTGGCTGTAAATATCGAATGCAGCCAAGTTAAACCAAAAATGGCACCCATCTGCCATAGAAAAATCAGCTAATGGTTTAATACTAATATCCGTCACCTCTCCCTCGACAGCAGGGTGTACATTTTCATTTAACCAGCGCCAATAAGGCGCCTTATAGTTATCATCAACATACAAGTAATAAGCTTCATCTGTTTCTGATTTTCTAAATGGCTGCTGCCGCTGTACTTCGCCGCACCAATGCGGTTGATATTGCCACCAAATCTTGGCGTTTTTCACCCCTGAAAATAGCTGATGCGATAGAGCTGAATGTTCTAAATCACACAGATTAAAAAAACGTCTTGCAGAATTATTGTAGCTATTTATTGGCGGTTTGATTGACTCTGGCATTGAAATACGAGGAGCGGCATCGATTTTTTCAATCTGACCAGATAAGAGCACGTCATTTAAATCATACGAGACCAACTGTAACTCTGTACTTTCAAAACCAGGGCGATTAAAACATGGCCGGGCACCATTTAATGCCTTAATGTTTTTATTAAGCAGTGCAACGTTAGGGCTAGCCAAGGATTCACTCGGCGTTCTGTGCCTCAGAACCCTTCCTGCTAATTGAATAATTGAACGCATGGAACTCGGCTCAACAATTGCCCAATCGTAGTCATGATCACGTCCAACCTCTGCCACAGGCGATGCTAAAACCACAAAAATATGATTTTGAATATTGGGTGATTGACTTAATGCATCTGTTATTTCTTTTCTATTCCAAAATACACTTTCATCTTTTCGTGAAAGCACCGTATCTAATCTATTTTCAATTGCTGAACGAATAGCAAGCGGAAAGCGGCTGTGATAAACGCAATAATGAATGCAAGTATTCTCTGGTGCAGGCAGTTGAAAAAGTGCCTTAGCAACAGCAACTAAAGGATTAATATTCGCCATGCGAATTAAACCGATAGACACATTATGCTTATCCGATGCCACATGGTGCTGAGCATGCAATTGCATTAGTTGCGAGTAACAAACATTTGCCGTTGCATCTATGGCCGTTACTTCACCCACTCCGACTTCAACAATTTTACCTATACGTTTAACTTGAGAATTTTTATTAAGGTTTTTCAGACGAGCAGTAATAAAGCTATCGTGACCAGACCTAAAATCAGTTTTAAAGTCACGAACAGTTTGTGTCACCGTTGAAAACTCATCAATCCATGCACAACTAATTTCACCATTCCAATTATCTATATTCACCAATGCATATTGAGACCAGCCAGCTTTATATGCTTGAAAGAGCGCATAAGATAATGCAGGCGGCATAGTCGCCGTTGACAACAAAACTCGACTACCAAGCATGCCAGCCCAATTCACTAAACGGCATAGTGCTGGTAAATCGTCTAATCCAAAATCGTCAGGTTCATCCAGCACTAAATCGGATGTCAATAAGCGCAACATTGGGCCAATTTGTTTTCCACCCTTAATTCCTTCTGTTGCCGGTATTAAGTGATCAATAGTGCTGACCAATACTGGCGCGCACAACAGTTTTTCTAGCCTTTCATTACCTTTAGTCCACTCATGTAAACTATGATCAGACAACGCGCCAGAATAATGCACATAAATTTCATCCTGCAAAACATCTTGATCAGAGGCACTTCCACTGAGTTCAAGTGATTCTTCGCTCTCCTGACCCCCTTGAGAATTTTCAAATAACTGTTTTACTGAAGCACCACCAACCAGTATGGCTAATTGCTCATCAGACAGCTTCGCGCAGTCACGAAATTCACGGCCCGTTTGCAGTGTTAATGTACGCAGCCCAAGCGCCACACTAAAACGTGTACCACCAGATTCTTTTCCTAATGCATACATTATTTTAGCATTAGCAATGGTCTTGCCCTTACCAGTGGAAGCCATATTGATACCGAAAAAACCCTTAGTCTTAGTGTCACCGGAAATTTTTTCAATTGCATTAACCGCTTTATCTTGCCACCCAAATTCTTCTTTGAATTTTTTATGGACGCTACTACCTAAAAACGTGTTGTCACTTAATGAAATAAGGCTATTTCTTAGTTTTGGCAACTCTTTAACTATTGCCTCTGAATGAAAAGAAACACCAATCAAGTGTTCATCCAGCTGCTGTTTTAACTGTTTAGTTTCTCGATCAGAATTTGCATAAAAGGTATAACTTGGGCTTCTCCATTTAGGCGTTACATTTTTTTGTGATGAGTAATGGTGATCCGCCAACATCATACAAAGCCGTGCCATATGGCTTGTAAATAATTGACCATTAATAAAATCTTGACTTGCATCATAAAGTAAAGGCACTAGACTCTGTTTTGCTTCGGCTGCAACTGTGCACGCTTTAGCTCGCCAATATGAACTGTTATAAGGTAGTGCGCCTTCTAAAAAACTCCAATTATCTAATATTCGATCTTTTTGATCCTCGTCTTGGCACCGGTATGAATTCCAAACAGCATTAAAATTTTTGCCTAGCCAATCTTCAACGTGAGAAAAATCTGCCGTCAATCCAAGATTTTTATTCCAACCAGGAATCATTGGTAATCGATGATGAGTGAGAATTATCCAAGCCACCAACTTGGCTAACGGAGCCAAACTACCTGCACTAAAAGGATTATTGCTTTCACCAAACTCCCCATCAATCCCATCCCGAAAACACGATTCAATGTTTAACAAATTTATATCAGTTAGTTTATTCAGCCATTCAATATCACTCTTGCCCGCAACAAACGCTTGAAATAATCGTAAAGATACCCATTCATGGCGATAGGGTTCAAATACCACACCTTTAATATTTGGATTTATCTTGTCTTGAAACAATTTATTTGCTTTACCGAAGTCATGAAAAAGACCTGCAAGAGAGGCTGCATACTGGATTAACAGCAATGACTTCCATTGGGATTTATCCTGAAATATTTCAATATCAGAACCCGTACTATTCACCGGTACCCTACCCACCTCATCAAACTGACTTTTATTCCCCACCACCCACAACAACTCACTCCTAGCCCGGCTGCGTATCCAATGGCAACTCACCGCCGTATTTTTACTCGCGCTCTGCCGCAGCAGTTTTTTCACGGCGGCGAGGCCGTCTTCGGTAATCACCGTTTGCCAGGTGTTATCGCCTATTCTGTCGGCAAAGGCATCCAACACGCGGCGGGTTTTTTTGAGGGAGTTTTTTTGGCATTGGGAGATAAAGGTCACCATCATGGCTACAACTCCTCGCCTTCTGCATCTTCGGAATCGTCAGCAAACCCAACCTCGTCGTCATTTTCCAGCAATGTGTCGCTTGGGGTGGGCACAGGGTAACTACTGACTACTGGGTCTTCCTCCTGTGCGCCTTGTAACGCCAGGGCTTTTACTTGGTCGAACATATAATCCAGCGCTTTATGGTTGGTAAAAGCCTGCAGGCACTGCTGGCGGAATTCTTGTTCGCTGGCTTTTTCCTTCGCACAAATAAATGCCCACGGCAGCACTATGGCGTCTTTAATTAAGTCGGCAATATCAAAAATTAATGCACCCCGGCGGGTTTTACCGTGCATGACGGCAAAACCATGAGGGATGCCGAGCACCCATAATGTACACGCCGCTAAACCGTAGGCTAAATAATTGCCGTGGTTTAAAAAAGCATTGGCTTTATCTATGCCCTCCCGCGCGCGGGTGAATTCAGTATGTTTAGTTAGGCGGGCGGCGTAGGCGTAAAGTGTTTTGGTGAGCTGTGCTTCGGTGAGTAATAAATCGGCGGATTTTTGTGCGCGCTCGGTGCGCAGGTTAAAGGTTTCGAGGGCTTTTTGTATGTCCGCGTGGTTAACGTCAAAGCCTTCGCTTTTTAAATCTCGATCTTTTTTCCACACCTGCAACAAATATTCTATGCGGGCTTGTTGAAGTTGTTTGGCTACGGCAAATCGTTGCTCAGCATTGAACCAGAAGGATAACCAACCCTGTAAATATTGGGTGGGGCGGTATTCGCTGTGGGGTGTGAACCATTCAATATCATTACCCACATACAGCGGCGTGCCACCGCCACCACAAAAGCCGATTAATACCCCGGCTTGGGCGAGCATTCGTACTGCGGCTTGGGTAATGGAGGTGCCGGTGCCAAGCAACAACACGGTGGTGTTGGCGATGGGGATATTCCAATAGCGGTTTTCCTGTTTGGCTTCTTGTAAATACAACACACGCCCATCTTTTTGCATCACCCGGCAGTGTTCTAGGTAATACAGGTTGGCGCGTTTGGAGTGGAGTATGGCTTTTAAATCTGAGGGGCTGAAGGATTCCATAACGACGCTCCGTTATTAGGAATAGGGAGCCTACTTGGTATTGATCTTGCCAACATTTTCCGGACACAAACATTGGGGATTTGGGGCAAAGCCCCAAGGTTTGTGTCCGGAAAATAGGAGCAAGATCAGGTTTATTTGAGGTTTTTGATCAATCACAAGCGCCAATAAGGAATACCCGCCGCCGCAAAATCCGCCGGGTTAAACATGGCTTTTACATCAAACACCGCGCCGCCCGGATTTAAACAGGCCTGTACATAGGCGGTGGTAAATTGGGCGTATTCGCTGTGCGCCACCGTAAATACAGCCGCATCCAGCGCGGTCATGGCAGCCAGGTCCACCAGGCTTACACCGTACTCTTCCTCGGCTTCATGGCTGTCGGCCATCGCGTCGTGGACCAACAATTCAACGCCATACGAGGCGAATTCGTTAATCACGTCGATGACTTTTGAATTGCGTAAGTCCGGGCAGTTTTCTTTAAACGTCAAACCAAAAATGCCCACTCTTGCGCCTTTAATGGCGTGGCCGGCCAAAATTAATTGTTTGATGGCGCGCTGGGCAATGTAGGCGCCCATGCCATCGTTAATGCGCCGCCCGGCTAGAATAACCTGCGGGTGGTAGCCGATTTTTTCGGCCTTGTGGGTGAGGTAATACGGGTCCACACCGATACAGTGGCCGCCCACCAAACCTGGGCGGAAGGGTAAAAAATTCCACTTGGTGCCCGCAGCTTTTAATACCTCTAAGGTGTCGATGCCTAAACGGTCGAATATCACCGCCAGTTCGTTCATCAGGGCGATGTTTAAATCCCTCTGAGTGTTTTCAATGACTTTGGCGGCTTCGGCCACTTTAATAGACGAGGCTTTATAAACCCCAGCGGTGACTACGCTGCCATACACCGCCGCTACTATGTCCAGCACCTCAGGCGTTTGGCCGGAGACCACTTTGGTAATTTTAGTGAAGGTGTGTTCTTTATCGCCGGGGTTAATACGCTCGGGCGAGTAACCGACAAAAAAATCTTTGCCGCAAATTAAATTCGAGCCAGCTTCCAACACCGGCACGCATTCTTCTTCGGTGGCGCCGGGGTAAACCGTGGATTCAAACACCACGATGTCGCCTTTTTTAAGCTGCGGTGCGAGGGAGCGCGAGGCGCTCAGCAGCGGGCGTAAATCCGGTTGTTTGGCTTCGTTGATGGGCGTGGGCACGGCGATAATATGGAAATCCGCCAGTTTTAAATCCTCCGCCGTACAGGAAAACATAATATCGGTGGCGGCTAAATCTTCAGGGCTTATTTCCAGCGTGCGGTCTTGTCCGGCTTGTAATTCACTAATACGTGTAGCGTTAATATCAAAACCCAAAGTACGCTTAGATTTACCGAAGGCCACAGCCACAGGCAGGCCCACATAGCCCAAACCAATTACCGAAATAGAGCGATTGTGCATAATTAAAAGATCCGAGAAAAAACGTCGAAGGGCCAGCATCATAACAGCATTGACAATCCTGCCCATAACGCAGGCGGCGGGCATGGTAGACTGCCGCCTAAGACTATTTGATGACACCTAATGAGGCACTCCTTTGAGCCAAGAACAGAGCCAGCCAACCCCAACCTGGAGCCTAAACCAGTTTGAGGTGCCCGCTGCACAGGGCAAAACCCGCTTCCACGATTTGAACCTGCGCGATGATGTCATGCACGCCATCGCCGATTTAGGCTTTCAATATTGTTCCCCCATTCAAGCGCAATCGCTGCCACTTACCCTGTCCGGCCACGATGTATTGGGCAAAGCGCAAACCGGCACCGGCAAAACCGCCGCGTTTATGTTGGGTTTAATTGAAGACCTAATGGGCCGCCCTGCCCCGGAACCACGCTACGCCGGTGAAGCCCGCGCCCTCATCATTGCCCCCACCCGCGAATTAGTGGTGCAAATCGCTGAGGATGCCAAAGCCCTGTGCAAATACACAGGCTTGGTGGTACACACCTTGGTGGGCGGGTTGGATTACCGCAAACAACAGGACAGACTGCACCGCGAATGGGTGGACATCCTGGTGGCGACGCCAGGCCGCTTGCTGGATTTTTGCGGCAATCAGGATGTTCATTTAGACCAAATTGAAGTGCTGGTGATCGACGAAGCCGACCGTATGTTGGACATGGGGTTTATCCCGCAGGTGCGCCGCATTGTACGCATGGCGCCGCGCAGCACACACCGGCAAACCCTGTTGTTTTCGGCCACCTTTTCGCCGGAAATCCTCGATATGGCGCAGCAGTGGATGCACGAGCCGGTGAAGGTGGAAATCGAAGCCGATTCCGTCGCCACCGACCGCGTGACCCAGCATGTTTACCTGGTGTCCACCGAAGAAAAATACACCCTGCTGTACAACATCCTGAAACAAACCGGCGTTGAAACGCTTATCGTGTTCGCCAACCGCCGCGACGAATGCCGCCGCTTACACGAGCGCCTGCGCGAACACGGCTTCCGCGCCGGAATTCTCTCCGGCGATGTAGACCAAGGCAAACGCATCAAAACCCTGGACGCCTTCAAAACCGGGCAATTACAAGTGCTGGTAGCCACCGATGTAGCCGGGCGCGGCATTCACATTGACGATGTCTCCCACGTAATTAACTTCACCCTGCCGGAGGAACCGGAAGACTACGTACACCGCATTGGCCGCACGGGCCGCGCGGGCAACAAAGGTATTTCCATCAGCTTCGCCTGCGAAGACGACGCCTTCCGCCTGCCCGCCATCGAAACCCTAGTGGGCCGCCCGATTGTGTGTGAGCAACCGCCGGTAGAACTGCTCACCCAAGAGCCGCCCTCCACCGTCGGCATTGATAAACGCCGCCCCCACACGGGCCGCCCGCCCAACCGTTCACACAGCCGCACCGGCCACATCTCAGGCCGCCCACGCCCACGCCGCTAGATTCACGGCCAGCCCCGCCGGGGTTTTACGCGCTCCCACGCTCCCGTGTGGGGTGCATGAACCTGTCGTTCACACGGTTATTGGCTAGCTTCTCGTTTTTTCTCGTTCCCACGCTCCTGCGTGGGAATGCATACCGCAACTGTATTTCGATTTTTGCTTGATTGGGAGCTATGCATTCCCACGCGGAGCGTGGGAACGAGAAACGCGGAGCATGGGAACGAGAAACCCGCCCCTACAGGGTTTCGGGATCAAAGGCATCTGGTACAACCGCCTTTACACTTTTCAACCGCCAGAAAATCCGTCCCGAACTACACTTGCCTTAAGCCCCTTTTTGGCAGGTAACGATGAAAACAATCCTCGTAGTAGAAGACAGCCCAATGGTGATGAAAATCATCAAACACGTTATGGGGCAAAACGCTCATTACCAGGCCGTATTTGCCGAGAGTTTCCAGCAAGCCCGCCAAATTATCGACGAAAAAGGCAGCGATTTATTTGCAGCCGTGGTGGACTTAAACCTGCCCGACGCCCCAGATGGGGAGATAGTCGACTATTGCCTGGGCTGCAAACTGCCTACGCTGGTGCTCACCGGCAGTTTTGACGCCCAGCGGCGGGAGAAATTACTCGCCAAAGGCGTGGTGGATTACGTCATAAAAGAAGGGCGTTATTCCTATGTTTATGTCAGCAATTTATTGGTGCGTTTAATTAAAAATGCCGCCGTTAAAGTACTGGTTGTAGACGACTCCACCACCAGCCGCAAATTTATTACTCAATTACTGCACCTACAACACTACCAAGTGTTAGAAGCCATCGACGGCAAAGAAGCCATAAAAGTAGTGATTGAAAACCCCGATATTCGCCTGCTGATTACCGATTACAACATGCCGCGCATGGATGGGTTTGAGCTGGTGCAAAACCTGCGCTGCAAATATGAAAAAACCGATTTAATTATTATCGGTTTATCCTCCGAAAGTGACGGCGCGCTGTCCGCTAAATTTATTAAAAACGGCGCCAACGATTTTTTGCGCAAACCCTTTAACCACGAAGAATTTTTTTGCCGCGTTAACCACAATATCGAATTATTAGAAATGATCGAAACCATCCGCGACAGCGCCTACCGAGATTTTTACACCGGCGCCTATAACCGGCATTATTTTTTCGAACAGGGCCAGTTATTACTCAACCAAGCGCGAGAAAAACAGGTGTCTATCGCCGCCGTGGTGATTGATTTGGATAATTTCCGCGAAATTAACAGCCGCTACGGCAATGATGTTGGCGATCAAATTATGCGGATACTGGCGCAAAAACTCATACACAGTTTTGGCCGTTTTTTATTTGCGCGCTCCGGCGGGCAAGAATTTTATGCCTTGTTATACGGCCTAGATAACACCAAAGCCGTAGCCCTGGTAGACACCATAAAACAACGCCTGCGCGAACCGATTGAACTGGGCAAACATATCCTGAGCGTCAGTTTTAGCGCAGGCGTATCCAACGCCTGCGGCTTTAGCCTGGATGAATTAATGACCAGCGCCAATAACTGCCTATTACGCTCTAAAGATGCGGGGGGTGGGTTAGTGTTGGGGGATGATGTAGACGAGCATTAAATGAATCCCACGTAGGGCGCAATAAATTGCGCCCTACGTGGGATTTGGGATCAAAAAAATACTGAGGTTTCTAGGTTTAAAGTTAATAACCAAAACTGCGCATTCGGTTTTCAACCCGGCGAAAATTCTGCTCCGCAGGCCCGCGTTCACGCTCGGCGTTGTATAAATTCCGCTCCGCATAACTTACGTCATTTTGTAATTGTTGAATGCGCGCTAATAATTCGCGGCGGCGTTCGTTGTTGCTTTCGTTTGCCATCAGGCTTTGTTTTTCGTTTATTTCGCGGCGCATCCGCGCTATGTCGCTGTGGTAATTGTCGATGTCCCGGTAGAGTTGATCCACGCGGCTGCGCGCTTGGTATAACTCTTGTCCGTCGCGGTATCCGCGCAAAAAATCTTCGGCTAAATAGCCTTCACAGGCGCCCTGATAATTGGTGCCCGCTGCCCCTTGGGCAAAGCCATTTGGGGTGGTGCAGTAGGTTTTTTGGCCTTTTTCATGGCCGCGCTCGTAGGTGAATAAATCTGGGGTGATGTGTACTTTTGCACAGGCTTTGCGGTGGTCGTCGATGCGCAATTTGGCGTAGCCTTTTTGCGCATCCGCCGAGCCAATTAAATACCAATCCGCCTGTTGGCATTCCTCCGGGGTTAGGGAGGCGCAGCCGGATAATGTCGCGATAACACCTAGGCTTAAAATTAAAAATTTCATCATAGAAACCTCAGTTAAGCGCCCAAAAGCTGTGTAAGCCATTGGTTCAGATTAAAACGAAGGGCAACCTTATTGGTTGTTCGAAATTTTAAACTTTTGCTAGATGGGCCAAGGGGTTGCGCAGACTTGGGTGATTCAACTGAGGTTTTTAGGTTCATTGGTTATCCTGCAAAAATAACGGGGTTTAGCGCTGAGTAAATTGTTCTCGCGTCTGTTGTTTTTGGCGTTCAGATTTTTTTAATAATACATAGGTTGCGCCGTAGGAGCCGTGTTGTTTTTGTGCGCTGTGGAAGGCGAGTACTTCAGGCATTTGCGGCAGCCAATAATTAACGCAGGATTTTAACAGTGCGGTGTGTTCCCGCCCTTCACTTTTGCCGTGGGTAATCAGTGCGGTGCGCACTTCGTGGGTGAGACAATCTTGAATAAATTGATACACCTGGCTGCGCGCTTGGTCTGCCGTTAAGGTGTGTAAATCCAGGCGCGCATCAATGGGGTATTTGCCCAAACGCAGGCTGCGAAATACGCCTTTTTGCACGCCGGGGCGCATAAAACTCATGCTGTCCAGCGGGGCGAGCATCACCACCGGTTCACCCGCTAAAGGGTCTTGTGGGGTTTTAAGTTCTGCTGCGGCCTGGGCGCGGCGCAGGGCTTGAGCTTTTTCGTCGGCACTGGGTGTGCGTTTTAATTGCGCCCGAGGTTTGATGTTGAGCGGTTTAACATCATCACCTAAAAAGTGCTCAAAATCGTCTTCTAA
>JBEGTZ010000268.1:0-5913 GCA_041179125.1 Pseudomonadota bacterium
CCCAAAGCCGTCAATTCACCCTGGATGATTACGGCAACGTTAAGCAAACGGCATTATGTGGCGGCGACACCTGCACCCCACAAACCCCCGGCGCCCGTGTAACCAGCACCATTTACAACGACGGTTCACGCACCATCAACGGCACAACAGCCATAGCCGGGCAATTTGTGAGCTACAGCCAAAACGCTGAAGGACACAAAAAAACCTATGAATTTGACCCACGTTTTGGCAAACCCACCAAGATCACCAATCACAGCGGCTTAAGCACTTGCACCCAGTTTGATAGTTTTGGCCGCACCCAAACCAGCACAGAGTTCTGCGGCAGCGCCAAACCGGTCATCACCACAATCCAGCGGGTATCGATACCGGACGCCCCGGATGGGAATAATAATGTTAGAGACGCAGCCTACCTCGAAACCAGCAATACCCCAGGCGGCGCATTCACCCAAGTGTATTTTGATATTCTCAACCGCGAGCGGCGCAAACAAACCCTTGGGTTTAAAGGCAAAATGGTGGCGGTGGATACCCAATACGACCAGTTTGGCCGCATAAGATTAATCTCCGAACCCTACCCCCTAGATGAAGTGGCAACCCGCGCCTATAAACAAACCCGGTTTGATGTGTTAGACCGAGTGCGTGAATTCATCCCTGCCGACGGCGGCTCTACAACCACCATCACCTACCAAGGCAACAGCAAAACCACCACCCGCGTAGTGAATGGCCAAACCTGCAACAACCAAGAAATCCTCAACGTCATCGGCCAAACCGAAGAAATCATCGACGCCAAAGGCGAATCCACCCAGTACCACTACTACGCATCGGGCCTGCTGCATAAAACCATCGACCCATTGCTCAACGAAATTGTGCTCACCTACGACGCACGCGGCAACAAAAAAACCATGCAAGACCCAGACATGGGCGCGTGGAGCTACACCTACACGCCCTTTGACGAATTAGAAACCCAAACCGACGCTAAAAAGTCTGTCACCTTCTTTAAATACGACAAACTCAGCCGCCCAACCTCGCGCGTTTTTAACTATGGCACCCTCGCAGCCAGCACCAGCAGCTGGGTGTACGACACCGCCGAAGGCGCCGCCACCGGCTTATTGCACACCGAATCCGACCAAGCGGGCTACCAAAAAACCTACCTTTACGACAACTACGGGCGGCTAAAAGACGCCATAGAAGCCATCCCCGGCCACAGCGGTGAACTCGCCACCAGCTGGGCCTACGACGACTACAGCCGCGTGCGCCAAATCACCTACCCTGGCCGCAACTTTTCACTCGTCCACCACTACAGCGCCAACACCGGCCAGCTCACCCGCCTGCAATCCAACGACAGCACCCCACAAATCTATTGGAGCCTCACCGACACCAACGCACGCGGGCAAATAAAAGAAGAGCTGTTCGGCAACCGCATGGTATCCGTGCGCGACTACAACCCCAACAACGGCTGGCTGCGCAAAACCGAAACCCGCGCCAGCCTCAACAACACCCGTGTACACAGCCTGAGCTACGACTTCGACGACGTCGGCAGCATCAACTGGCGGCAAGACAACCTGCAGGGCCTCAAAGAAAGTTTCACCTATGACGTGCTAGACCGCATAGAAACCTCCAGCCTAAACGGCGCCACCACCCGCTACGCCTACGACGAACTCGGCAACCTCACATCCAAATCCGACACAGGCACCTACCGCTACAATGAAACGTGCGGCGGCCTCCCCCCCGGCCCCCACGCCGTCACACGAGTCGATGGCCCACAAGGCCACAGCTATTGCTACGACGCCAACGGCAATATGACGGCGGATGGCAGTGAAAGAATCAGCTACACCCCCGACAACAAACCCAACAACTTCAGCTGGATCACCAGCAAAGACGGCGGCACCCACGCTGAATTTTCCTACAGCCCCTCGCGCAACCGCTACAAAAAAACCGCAAAGGGCACCAGTTTGTATTACCTCGGCCAAGACGAAGTAGGCAAAGTACTGTACGAAAAAGAAGTGGCCCCCACCGGCACACAGGAGCGCCACTACCTCTACGCAGGCGATTTAGCCATCGGCGTAATGACCCGCAAACAAGGCCAAAACAGCTTTGAGTACTACCACCGCGACCACTTAAACTCGGTAGAAGCCGTCACCAATCAAAAAGGTGAAGTAGTCACGCGCAAAAGCTTCGACACCTTTGGCCGCCCACGGCAACAAAACTGGACCAATCTCAACAACTTCCAAATCAAACCTCAGGAAGGCTCAAGGGGCTACACCGGCCACGAACACATCGACGAAACCGGTTTAATCCACATGAATGGCCGGGTGTACAACCCGATTTTGGGCCGGTTTTTAAGCGCGGACCCAACGATACAATTTGCCAAAGTGCAGCAAAGCTACAACCGCTATTCTTATGTGAGCAACAACCCCTTAAAATACACGGACATGACGGGGTATGAGATAGACATTTTTGATGCCTTTAATAATTTCATAAATAACAACGAAACCAACAAAAACCGCATTCAAGAAAACAATAAAGAAAAAGAAAACCTAGAACGCAAAAAATCCGACATCGACTCTGGGGCTACTAGTTTTACGGGGGGAGTAAGTACCGGGGGGACGGTGAATTCCAGTTCTCAAGGAACTTATGATCCGAATCTCGGCAAGGAAGTTTTGTACTCCATGCGCAACGCCGCTGCCCAGTCGGTTGGCAATATGGTTCCCGATTCAGTAAACGGCGCGGCGGATTGGATGGAGCGATTTGCGCATACAGAAACGGGTTCTTTAGGGCACATGGATAAATGGGTACCATCACGCAACCCGGTTGCGGATTCGGCGGTTGGGGATTTAAGGGCTGTTATTGGTGTGGCGCTGATGGTGGCGCCGATGGCTAGAGGTCCGGGGGCGGCCAGCAGGGCAGGCATTGAGACAAAGAATGCGCCACCTGTTAAATGGAGTGCACAAGAGAAACACTTTCCAGGGCACAACTCCTACACGCCTGGTCGTAGCACCATGACAAGCAATCCCGAAAAACTTGCTGAAAGAGCCGGATCCGGGCAGCAGGCAGGAAATTTATCGGTTGGTCAGCCTGGGTCGAAAGAGCGAGTCAATTTTGGAGAAAAAATTGGTGACTACTTTGATCCTGCGGGAAACTCCTCCCCCACAACGAATGGCATAATCCATTACTCAAAAGATGGAATTCATATTGTACCAGCGAGGCCTGAACCATGAGCGATGTACAAAATTCAATTATAGCTGCCCGCTTGTCTATACAGCGAGCACTGCTGGGGCAGGTATCTCCGTGTCTTCGCGCTGTTGTGTTTACTATTGTCGGACGCGTTATTGATATTAGGTTCTACTTTGACCGATATATAGATGAGGCTGATACGGAATCAGTGTCCTGTGCCGAAACTGAGATTTTGGCAGACTACGACTTTGGTGACACAATCACCGCTCATTGCATTAGGTTGGACGCACCCGAGCCGATTAATGATGATGGTGTATGGGTTTACCTGCGGCGCGAATCTTTCAACGCGTAACCCACACCAACCGTAGGGCGCACTTCAGTGCGCCGTTTTCGGTGTGTCGGAGTGTCCGGTGTGGCGCGCCAAGGCGGCGCCCTACGGAGAATTGTTATTTTTGTACGTGTTACGCGTTCACTAAAGTGGCGCTCCGCACAAACATTAAATTCATGTAGATTACACACTAAAAATATCAAATCACACATAAACTCTTAGCCCGCACCAACACACAGGATAAAACTCAAAAAAATTTTTATCATAACCAGAAGGAATTTTTACAGCATTTTGTTGTAATGTTGGGGTTCGCTTTGCTCACCCCAACCTACCCGATACAATTTACGTTACTTTGTTTCAATGTATGAATTAAGTGCATTATAAAGAGATAACGCACCCGAAACTGAAACGTGATCAGCATCTCTATATTTTGATTTTACGTCACCCCCAAAATAACATTTCTCTTCATCACAAAATTCTTTATCCAATTCAATGTATTTAAACTTCAATTCATTTTGAAGCCGGATCATTACGCCTCTATTAAAATTTTGCAATTTTAAATGCTCATCTTTAGATATTGACAAGTTGTTTATTACGCTTTTTTTATCTTTCACATCAAACCAATATAGCTTTGTATAAAGCGCGCCCCCATCTATTTTTTACTGTGGGACCTGAGCCAAAACATAAACGTTAACGCCAATATTTTGATAGCTTACAATTGTTTCTTTAAGTGATTTTTCGAAAACCAGGCGGCTTGTATCCTTGTCAACCGCCGTGTCCTTATTGGATGCCAGATAGTAAATGCCAGAATTATCATAGCGACCATCTGTATAAAGCGACCACCGTCCGATCAACAAAACATTTTTAATTTTATTTTCTTTAACAAAGTTATATTCTTTTAGTGAAAGATTTTCACATATTTTAGGTTGCCAATTTCCTTTTATGACGTCGACCTTAAGGAGCGGCGGGCACCCACCAAGCCCGATATGAGAGTACTTTTCCATTCTCTCTTTACCAATTTTATCTAACACCGGGAGAATTGTTTCAGAATGACTATCCCCCAAAATAGCCAGAGTTACATTTGACTTGTCGGCATCCCCCAAACTACAAAAATCTATATTTTTCTCAAATTTTCCTTTAGTTTTAACGTCGCACTTTTCCCTTATTTTTGTGCCGATCATAGATTCGGAGACTTCAACTGGAATTTTTACTCTGCTTGGAATTCCTTTTGAAAAGTATCCAAACAGTCCAAGCCCTATAAAGAATAAGCTACCTACAGCACCACACACAAATATTTTCTTGCGGCCCATTTGGTTTATATTCCTAAATAGAGTTTCAATATATTTCCAACTTAAATAACCAAGAATGATTGAAAAAAACGCTAATAGCCCAAGTAAAAAACTGCCTGGCTCATAAATGCTTCTCAATCTAGCAAAGGCTAGCAATGGTTGATGCCACAAGTATGCGCTATAGCTAATTAATCCAATACCTACAAACAATTTACTTCCCAGTAGCTTACCAACTAAATTTTTACTGTTCGCAAACACAAGAACTAAACCAGCGCCAATTGTTGGCACAAGTGTGTATAAGCCAGGTAACGGAGTGTTTTTATCAAACGCAAATATTGAGTAAAATATCAGTGCCAAACCAAACAGGCTGGCTGGCTGGCTGGCGAATTCACACTAGGATTGCGTTCAACATACAAAGATATTAAGGCGCCAATGAGTATCTCAAAACCTCGTGTTGGCAACAAATAAAAGGTGAATAATGCATATCTAATTGAGTTCAATTGAGCAGCAATTACACTAACCATAGAAATTAAAAACAGCAATAAAATAATCCACTTTTTACCCAGCTTCCAAGTTAGCATTAAGAGTAGTGGGAATAAAACATAGTACTGTTCTTCAACGGCTAAACTCCAAGTATGCAGCAAAGGCTTAAGTTCGGATGATGTATCAAAATAACCGCTAGTTAAGTAGAAAAGCACATTGGAAACAAATAGTGGGACAGCCACTAAACTTTCCGAAAAATTTTTAAAGTCTTGCGGTAGCATCCAAAACCAAGCAAATGGAAGCGTACACAGCATCACAAAGAAGAGTACGGGAAGAATCCTCCTTGCTCTACGTTCATAAAAATCAAGTAATGAAAACGAACCATGATCCATCTCTGTTACGATAATGGTAGTTATTAGGTAACCACTAATTACGAAGAAGATATCAACACCTACGAAGCCGCCGCTAAAAGCTGCAAAGCCTGCATGAAATAAAATAACGGGTAGTACAGCTAGCGCCCTCAGTCCATCTATCTCTTTTCTGTATTTCATCTAGCAACAATCCTATAAAATTTAAAAAATATTTTTTATCTGTGTGCTGTGTTATGTGTAAGCGCCACCCAAAAAGAAACCTGATTAGTGG
>JBEGTZ010000269.1:0-6562 GCA_041179125.1 Pseudomonadota bacterium
ATTGTGCAAACAGCGTTGTTATCTGCCCGCGATGGTGGGTTTGGTGGTTAAAAACGTGCATCAACACACTAAATAATTTTTTATTGAACAAATCGCCTTTTATATTTTTATAACGCACGCCTTGCACTAAATCTTCTTCCGTTAATGCCGCTGATAAATCATCAAAAACGCCGTCCAATTGAATGCGGCGGGCCGTTAAAGCCTCTAAGTTTGGCGCCACACTCGCACTTAAGGATTCAGGCCAGGGTATATCCTGCATGGGGTTTAATGTGGGACAGGCGGGCAAGGTTTGTGCGATGCGTTTTAGCCAAAAAATATCACCCACTGCAATATGATTTAACGTGCCGAATATAGAGCCAAAAAAAGCGCCTTTATTTTCGTGCAGGGCTTCTTGAGGTAAGCTTGCGGCCACAGCGTAAAACTTTGTATTCATCACGCGGTTGTATTCTGCCATTAAACAAACGTGTTGGTTTAAATGCATAAAGCGCTCCTCAGAATTAAAAATTAAGCCGGCCAGGGCAATTGGCCTTCGTATAAAAAATCACTCAACGAAAACCGCATCACCTCACCCTGGTCTAAGGGTTTAAATAATGCTTGTTGGCCATTTAATTCACACAACCACTGGCGGGTAGTTTTTGGTTTTTTTTGGCTAAACGAATGGGAATTAAATAATCCCACACAGGTGCCGGATTTTAAATCGCGGGCAGAGGTGTATTCAAACACATCAACCCCGGCTGCGCGCATGGAGGCGCCTAATGTTTGTGTGGTGGTGTAGTTTTTAGGGTGTGTTAATTGTTGCTGGTATTGATTAAACGGCGGTGCCTGTAATTTAATGCCCTGCGCTGATTTATAACCCACGGAAAATAACGTATGTTCTGAACGAATATTATCTTTAATCGGGGGCGCATCCATAGAATGCCAAAATACCCAGCGATAATAAGCCGATTCCGCTAGAACTACATCAACACGGGTGCCGCCATAAAAAATACTCGGCTCATGCACAGCGCCAAACCGTGAACCCCATTTTAATGGCGGGTAACGAAAGGGTGTTTTTAATAAATAATGGAAATCCTGCACGCCTGTTGGGTAATTGGGTTTTACCTTTTCTAATAAATCTTCCAGCAATGCTTGTTCTTCTAAGGTATCCACAAAACTTAAGCTTGCCACTTGTTCTTGGCTTTCAACCAGGCGGAATAAAATGCCTGCAACCGGGGTAATACATTCAGGCCCATTGCAGGCCTCCCAGATCACACCTTGCCCCTAATGGCATCTACAAACTGCACTACCGTCATTAAACCCTGAATACTTTGCATCTGTTGTGCGGGCACGCCGCCGGTTATTTTGTTGGGGGTGTGCATAAAATGTTGGATCCAGTCTTCATCGCCGCCGGTTAGGGCAAATAGTGCGCGGGCAATGCGCACCAGCAACAGCGCAAGCTCCCCTTGTTTGGAATTTGCATCCAGCCAGGGGTTTTGTTTTAAGCGGCTAATGGCGGTGCGGTGTAATCCCAACACAGCGGCTAATTCGGCCTGTTTTAAGCCCAATTGTTGCGCCGCATTGAGTACCGCTTTGGCCAACACAGCCTCAGGAGTGGGTTGCAGGTGTTCTCGGGCGGACATAAGGCATCTCAACGAGTGTTCAATATGCACTTATAGTAGGCAAAATGTGCAATTAGCACAAGCATTGAGCCGGTGTGTTTTTAGGTTAAAGGGGTTCCGCCTGTTGCGCCGCTTTAACTTCCAGCAGGGCAGCCGCCAAAATTAAACCGCCGCCGATCCACTCATAAAGGTGCAATGTGTGGTGGGTGAAAATTACCTGGGTGATCACAGCGGTAATTAATTCCATAATTAAAATAATGGCTGCACGCCCTGCGGGCATTTGGGTAATCGCCCACAGTGAACCCCAATTGGCAATAAGCAGCCAAGTACAGGCATATAAAACAACCCAGCCTAAAGGGAATGATTCATTGGCCCAGGATTGCCCAGCGGGCAATAAAAACAGCGCCATAAGGCTTGAGCCGATAAATAAGGCAAATAATTTGGGGGCAAGGCTTACCTGCGTGACACCGCGAAAAACCAAATTGCTGGCGGTGAACAGTAAACCTGCTGCGATGGCGATAAAATCCAGATAATTAAACGGTTGGGAAAATATTTTTGGCCCGCCCAAAATAATAAACGCACCCGCCAACGCCATAATAACGCCGCACCAACGATAGCCTTGTGTGGGTTCTTTTAAAATAAAATACCCACCTAAAACCCCCCAGGCAGGTAAAAGATAAAACAACACCATAACCCGCACGACATCGCCATAAATAATAGCGTAAGAAAAACAGACATTGGCGGCCCCGCCAAACAGCGCAATGGCGAATAACCATTTTAAATCTACGGCACTTTTACGTTGCCGCCACAGCCAGGGCAACACCAGCACAGCGAGTAAGGCATAAGCACAGGCAATTAACGCCAGGCCATTGGCCCCCTGTGTATTGAGTGCTTTTAAAGGCAGCCAAGAAGCCCCCCAGAGTACCGACGTGCCTAAAAGAACAAAAATAGGAACCAGTTTGCCCATGTGTGTTGTGCCAATTAAATAATAAAGAATTTATTTTTTGTTAGGTTTTTTTGGCGTTTTTGGCGTTTTTGCAGCGGCAAGCGGGCAGGCTTGATCGGCAAAAAACCGTTCAATATTATCGCGCTCCCACATGGCATCTTGATAACCCAGCTCAATAAGCTCGTGGCAATATTGGTTGGAAAATAATAAATAACTCGCCGCTGATGCTCCGCCACTACTGGCGGTTGAGCCGGTGGCGCGCATAAAAAAACGCATGGGTGGCGGTAAATCGCGCACATGGCGCCCGGCAATTTTATCTAAAGGCTTAGAGGGGGAAATTACTAAGGTTTCCACAGGGCGCAAATAATTAGGCGCTGTATTTAATACATCCGCAGGCAATAACCGCACTAATTGGTTTACACGCTCTAAGTGTTCTAAATCGCCTTCTAGTGCATCAATAAATGCACTGTTTAGCATCTGGCCTACGATATTTCCCATAGAAGGAAAGCTGCGCCCGCCGGTATTTTTGCGCTGCCAATTTTCTGGGTTGCGGTTGCCGCTGACACCAATGACCACAATACGGTCGGCACCCAAATGTAATGCCGGGCTAATAGGTGCCATTTGCCGCATGGCGCCATCACCAAAATATTCGCGCTCTAAAAATACGGCAGGAAATACCGTGGGAATAGCCGAAGACGCTAACAGGTGGTCCACATTTAGTGTGGATGCAACGCCTACACGCCGTGCGCGCCGCCAGGGTTGTAAATTCGATGCACCTTGAAAAAATGTTACCGAATCGCCGGAGTGATAACCCAGCGCGGTTACGGAAACGGCTTCTAATTCGCCGCGTTTAATGCGTAAATCTAAATGTTCGAATTGAATTAATTCGCTGAGTAATTCCCGCAGTGGGCTGTTATCCAGCAGTGCCAAGGGGTGATGTATGCCCACGCCCCGGTTAAAAAAAGATGCGCCTATTTTCCCTACGCCTTTTATTAAATCTTGCCATTGGCAGCGGTACACTTGTTGAATGTGTAAGTTATGCCAAATGGCGGCTAAATCTTGCGCGGCTTGATTAAATTCGCCTAAATGCGCGGCTAAATACAGCGCATTAATAGCGCCAGCTGAGGTGCCGCAAATAATAGGAAAAGGATTTTTTAAGTGCGGCAATAAGGTGGCAAAAGCCTGTAACACACCCACTTGATACGCGGCACGGGCGCCACCGCCGGATAAAATAAGTGCATTAACTGACATAATAAAAAAGCCAAAGCGCCGCTAAAAAAGCGGACGCAAAAAACAGATGTCGATTAATGTGGTGTGGGTTTAGCACTAAAAATAGGCCTGTTTGTACGTCATGGTTAATTATCCCGCTTACGCTTCATCCGAGCGCAACGCACGGCGCAGTATTTTTCCCACGTTGGATTTGGGCAGCGCTGTTCTAAATTCAATATATTTTGGTATTTTATAGGCGGTTAAATATTGTTTGCAGTGGTGGCGTATTTCTTCTTCTGTGCAGGGTTGTTGCATTACCAAAAAAGCTTTCACGGCCTCGCCGGATTTATCATCCACAATGCCCACCACCGCCGCTTCAATAACATGGGGGTGGTTGCACAGTACGTCTTCTACTTCATTGGGGTATACGTTAAATCCAGAGACAATAATCATGTCTTTTTTTCGGTCCACAATTTTTATATGGCCGTCAGCTTGTATGAGTGCAATATCGCCGGTTTTTAACCAGCCGCCAGGTAAAAATACTTTGGCGGTTTCCTCCGCTTGCTGCCAATAAGCGCTCATAACTTGCGGGCCTTTAACACATAATTCGCCTTCTTCACCGGGGGGCAGTTCATTGCCGTCGGCATCGACTAATTTAATTTGTGTTTCAATTAATGGCCTGCCCACCGTGGTAGTTTGATTGCTATCCGGCGCATTGGCGCTCACAACGGGGGAGGCTTCGGTAAGGCCATAACCTGGGCAAATACTGCATCCGGTAATGTTTTTCCAGGCGATGGCGGCATCTTGTGTTAAGGCCATGCCGCCGGAGGTGCTGGCCTGTAAACGCGAAAAATTTAATTGTTGAAATTGTGTATTTAAACTCAAGGCTTTAAATAGCGTATTTAAGCCGATAAATACGGTGGGGGGTGTATGTTTGAGTGCTTTGACTACAGCGGGAATATCGCGGGGGTTTGGTATGAGTACGTTGTGGGCGCCCAGTGAAAACCCGCCAAATAAATGCAGGCAAAATGCATAAATATGGTAAAGCGGCAATACAGTGGCAAAAATTTCGCTGTTTTTTTCGGAAAGGTGGGGGTTGCGTTCTAGCACCTGCCAGCTATTGGAGCACAGGTTAAAGTGGCTCAGCATGGCGCCTTTTGCTCGCCCGGTGGTGCCGCCGGTATATTGTAAGCATAAAAGATCTTCAGGCTGTTTAATCACGGGCGTTAATGTACCCGATGCGCCCAAGGCCAATGCTTGGTTAAATGTAATGCTTTTAGGAAAATGTAATTTAGGCACTAATTTTTTAACATGCCGCACAATAAAATTAATGATGGGCCGTTTAGGCCAGGGCATTAAATCGGCAAATTCAGTCACTATAACGGTTTTAACTTGCGTGTTTTGCACCACCTGTGAGGCCGCTGCGCCAACATTTGCAAGCACCACTAATACCTTCGCGCCGGAGTCGTTTAATTGATGTTCTAATTCGTGGGGCGTGTAGAGTGGGTTGATATTCACCAACACCAAACCTGCGCGAATAGCGCCAAACAGTGCTACAGGATATTGCGTAATATTGGGCAATTGAAATGCAATTACATCACCGGGTAATAAACCTAAATGCTGTTGCAAATAAACAGCAAATTGGCGGCTGAGCACGTCGATGTCGGCATAGGTGTGTTGTTGTCCGGCATAGGTGAACGCTAAACGACCGGCGTGGGTTTTAAATATGTCATCAATCATGGCATTGGCCGTACGGTAACGCTTCGGCGAATGATCGGACGGATGATTGGGCACATCAGGCGAAGAGAAATGATCGGACATAGAACGGCTGCGCGGCGCTTATTAGGAATATGTGGGGTATGCTAACTGGAGTTTAGTCGCTTGCCCAGGTTATTCCCATTGTGTGTGCTGTAAACCTAAAAACCTCAGTTGGATCACCCAAGTCTGCGCAACCCCTTGGCACGTCTAGCAAAAGTTTAAAATTTCGAACAACCAATAAGGTTGCCCTTCATTTTAAACTTTCACTATCCGCATCAATGGCTTACACAGCTTTTGGGCGCTCAACTGAGGTTTCTAGGTTTAATGCACGGTGCCCTTTAGCCTATTTCAACGCTTGCGCTTCTAGTGCGTGGACATGGGTGTGGCGCCAGCGCCCGCTGCCCCAGCGGCGCCAGTAAAAATAAGAGCGGCAACCTTCATCTAAAATGGCGGATAACATAATTCCATAAATGCCCCAACCTAATTTAAACGCCATAATATACGCAGCCGGAACGGCAACTAACCAGGTAAATAATGGCCCGACAATAGAAATTAATAAGCCATCCCCGCTGGCACGCAGCACGCCACCTACCATGACATTGACCGCACGCGGCGGCTCGGATAATGCCGCGAGTAAAAATAACCAAAAAGCGGCATTAATAATAAAAGGATCCTGGGTATATAGGGTGACAATAGGGTGGTGCAGCGCTAATAAAATTAATACCACAATGCCTGAACCCCAAAGGGCCGCTTTAAGGCTTTGGCGCAATTGTATTGCCGCACGCGCATAATTGCCTGCACCAATGTGTTGGCAAATTAATACTTCGGTAGCCATTGTGAGCGCCAGGGTTATGATTAAACCCATTAAAAATAAATTAAATGTATAAACCTTGGCGATGAGTGCGGCGGCACCTAGGCTTGCGGCAAAGCCGTTTAATACCATCATATTAAGATCAAACGACAGCGGTTCAATCATGCTGGGCAGGGCAATGCGCAATGTGTGGTGCGAGGCTGATTTAAATTCAGTTAAAAAAGTAATGCGCGGTAATTT
>JBEGTZ010000270.1:0-9738 GCA_041179125.1 Pseudomonadota bacterium
ATTTTCACGCCTGGGTCATTAAAAATAACCCTCGGGGTGGTTTTGCCCAGTGCTGCGGCTAAGGCTGGCAATGACTCAAGCACGGGCGATAATATTTCATCCAGGGATGCTGCGGATGATGTATTTATAATGTGCCAGATGGATCGGTGCGATTCCGGTGCAATTTGTTTGATAGACTCAACCTGTTTTTTAAGTTCTTCTACTAACTCGGTGCTCATCCACACACCACCGGTATTGCGTTCGGAATTTTTATTTCGTTTCAGCACTTCAACATATAGGGTGTTGTATTCCATCAGTACGCTATTTATATCTTCCAATGCGCACGTTAATTTATTTTGTCCACACGTAACATCTTCTCTTAGTCGTTCAAGGCAATTTTCAGCCTCATGTGTGGCGCTGGCAATATGGTTAAATCCCTGGGTGCGGCTATTCCCCTTAACGGTATGTAGGTTGCGAAAAATTTTGGCCAAAATTGGATCATCTAACGTTGTACTGTGTTCAAGTAGGTGTTTGCTTTCATCTAGATAGCGCACAGTGGAGTCATAATAATTCACATAATTGGAGGTGTTAACGGCCAGTAATTGAGCAAGAATATCCAGCTCTCTCTTTTTAATGCTCGCCTCAAGTTCGAGCGCTTTAACCGCTGTTACATCGCGTACTGATACCATTAATTTAGAAATGGTGTCGCCATCGAAAATTGGACTCCAATCTAAGGATATTATTTTTGTATTGTTTTTTAGTGCTAGATGATATTCATTTATTAAAAGGTGCGCATTTAAGTCGTAGTTAATTTCGTCCGAGCCAATGATAGAGTGAATGCTCGATTCCACTTGGCTTTTGGTGTCATCATCCAGTGTTGCATGTTCGAACAACACGTCCATTACATCGCGCCCGGCGATAGACTGTGTTTCAAAAATAGATTCCAAGAAAACGGAATATTCCGGATGAACCAGGCCACCTTCTTCAATCGTAAATAACCCTTGCTGCATGCTGCCAAGCAAGGATTGAATATCTTTATTTTTTTCCGCTAAGTCTTTCGTCCTTTCTATTACTTTTATTTCCAGTAAGCGGTTTTGCTCTTCAACTAGGCGCTGTTTGCGTTTTTGTAAATACACCAAGTAGGCAATAGCCAGTAGGCCCAGCAGGATGTAAGCGGTATAAGCCCACCAGGTTTTCCAGGGTGGGGGCAGTTGAATGACTACAATGGATTTAGGCTCGTCCATCCATACATCGTCATTATTTGATGCGCGCACTTTAAATATGTATTTGCCTGGGCTTAAATTGGTGTATTGCGCCTCACGGGCATGTCCTATTTCGCGCCAATCCTGATCAAACCCTTCCAGCATATAGGCATATTTGTTTTTGTCGGCATCCCTATAATTAAGTGCTGAAAACTCGAATGAAAACATGCGTTTTGTATAATCCAGCGTAATGTTTTCTGAGTGGTTTATTACTTTTTTTAGTACCGAGTCGGCGTCGTTAAGCGATGCTGAGCGAGCAAATATTTTAAAATCCGTGATTACCACAGGTGGAGGCATTTTGTTGGTGGTGAGTTTTTCCGAATCAATAATCACCAGGCCATCCGTTGTGCCAAAAACCACTTCGCCTAATGTGCTTGTTAATGCGGCCCCTGCGTTAACGCCGCCGAGTTTTTGACCCCCAACTATTAAATAATTTTTAACTTTGCGGGTGTCGGGGTTAAATTGAATAATACCGTTGTTGGTGCCCAACCATAAATTACCGGCGCGGTCGCCCGTTAATGCGCGTAGGCCGTTATTGTCAAAACCATGTTCTGTTGTAAATACTTCAAAATCATCGCTTTCTTCCCTGTAGCGGTGTAACCCTGCGTTGGTGGCGAACCACACGCGCCCTTGTGCATCTTCGTAAATATCGCCCACCGACCCAGATTTTAGGCCGTGTTCTTTGTTTTCTTGCGGTTTGTAGCTTTTAAATGTCTCGTTATTTCTATCCATTAAATTTAAGCCATTTGAGGTTCCTATCCAAAAGCGTTTTTTGCTGTCTTCAAAACAGGTCCATACGATGTTGTTGGATAAACTGGTGTTTGAACTTTCATCTTTATATTTGGTGAATACGCCGTTGCCAACGTCATAACGGTTTATTCCGGCATAATGTGTTCCCACCCAAAAAGTATTATCTTGCGTTTCACAAAAACTCCATATTGTGGCGTCGTTAAGTGTGTTGCTGTGTTTTTCTTTTGAGGCGGCCAATGCGGCATTAAAAGGCATTGCTTCAAAATGGTCGGTTGTTTTATTTAGCCGAAAAAAACCTTCTGTCCAGGTGCCAATCCAAACGGTATCGTTTTTGTCGATATAACCGGACAAGCTGCCATGCGCAGGATAATTACCGAGTTTGTCTGAATAACGTTTAAATTTTTCTGTTTTACGGTCTAGTGCATTAACACCATCACCCACCGTCACCCATAGCGTATTGTTTTTATCTTCCATAACACGCTGTACGTTGTTGTCGGAAATGGCATTTAAATCGTCTGTTGATTTTCTGTAGATGCTAATTTGTTCTGTGCTGTAGTCGTGGAAGCTCACTTTGCCTGGGAAATGGCCAATCCAAATGTTTTTATTGTTGTCTTCGTAAATGGACCTTATGGCGCTGTAGGCTAATGCGCCGGGTTGCCCATAAGTGTAATTAAATGAGGTAAAAGTGTGTGTTTTTTGATTAAACCAACTAAAGCCTGAGCGCGCATGGCCTAGCCATATTTTATTTTCTGAATCAATTAATATTGACCAGATGGTGTCATCCGGCAAACTGCTTGGATTAGTGGGGTCGTTTTTGTAATTGCGAAATTGGTGTTTTTGTGTATCAAATTGATACAACCCTTTGCCGAGTGTGCCGCCGAGAATATTCCCTGTTTTGTCCTCCGCCATTGCAATGAGTGCGTTATCGGCTTTGGAGGTGGGGTTTTCTGGGTTTGGAATAAATAATGAAAAACTTTTGCTGGGGAAATCAAATAAGTTAAGGCCTTTGTTGTTTGCGACCCAAATACGTTTTTGGGTATCTACTAATATTCTTTGGATGGTGCGCTCTGCAATGGCGGTGGGCGCTTGTGGTTGTTCTTGGTTATTAATTTGCCGCCATTGGATGTTGAATGAATTTTTATCAAATACAGCCAGCCCTGCACCATCGCCGCCAATGAGCATTTCCCCTGTGGGTAATTCGGCGATGTCTTGTAATGGGCTTAAAAAAAACGGGTCCAGGGTGCCATCTTTTGCGGTGGGTCTTACGAGGATTTCTTGATTTTCATCGAAATAAAATAACCCGCTATGGGAGGCAATCCACAGTGTGCCGGCGCTATCTTGAATAATGTCGGATACGTAATAAGGGCTAATATTTTTTAATTCTGTGCCTTTTTGTTCCTGGGCGAAGATGGATTGATATTTGTAGGCGTTGTAGCGCAATAAGGCATTGCGGCCTCCAAACCATATATAGCCGTGGCGATCTTGCAGAAAGGATCTGATTTCACCGGGTAATGCATCGCCCAAAATAACGTCGAAGCTGGGCGCTACTGCATGGGTGTGATTAACCGCTGCCAGTGTTAATGCAATTAAACACGCTAGGGTTTTTAGCCATGCAGCTATTTTTATTTCCTTTTTAAAACTCATCTGTATGCCTGGGGTGCATCAAACTTATTTAACGGGCTGTTAACTCACCACTAACGCTGTGATTAACGTTGTTAACATTTTAATCAGCGGCACAATTAATTTCACATGAGTTCGGCTAGGTGTGCTGATGCTAGGTGGAGCAAGCCGTTGAAAACGGTACTTTTCCCCAGTCTTAGTTATAGCTTAGATTTTCCAGTTGGGGATGTCGCGGTGTTAAGTGAGTCGGCTAGGCGCTACGGCGCAGCAGCACTATGCCAATCACCGCACATAAAATAATCGGCAGCAGCACAGCAAATACGGGGGAAAAGCCAAACAACAGGCTGCTGGGGCCGAGTAGATCTTGGCTGGTGCGAAAACCAATGCCCACCATAACGCCACCAAATACTCGAGTTCCCATTGCCACCTGGCGTAAAGGGCCAAAAATAAAGGAGATGGCGATCATGACTAGGCTGGTGATGGCCAGCGGTTGGAGGGCTTTTTTCCAAAAGTCGAGCCAGTATTCTTTGCCGTCTTGCGCTTGTTCATCAAGGTAATTGGCGTAGGAATACAGGCGCAACATCGGTAAGTTGTCTTTGCCCAGCATCAATACCTGCAACAACATGGGGTTGAGCGCGGAGGCCCAGGGCCGGGTGTCGAAGGTGGCGGCGTTGATTTGAGTGGCGCCCAGTTCGGTGTATTGGCCGTTTTGTTCCTGCCACTGGCCGCGCTGGTATTCGGCTGTTTGGGCGTAGCTGGCGCGCTGTAGGCGGCCCTCTTCGTTAAATTCAAAACGGCTTACGCCGATCAAATTGCCATTGGGCAGCAGTGCTGCAAAGTGCATGTATTCGTTGCCTTCACGGTTCCACATGCCTTGGCCTGAGGTGATGGCGGAGTCGCGGCCTAGGATTAACGCTTTGCGTGATTCGCCGTACTGGTCGGTAAAAGGTGTAACAAATTCCCCTAAAAACACGCCCAGCATGATAAACCCGAGCACCGGGCGCATCACCGAGGTGAGGATCTGCATTTGCGACACGCCCGCCGCCCGCATCACCACTAATTCGCTGCTGCTGGCCAGCATTCCCAGCCCCACCAAACACCCCACTAAAGCTGCCAGGGGTAAGTAGTCGTAAACTCCGGCGGGTAGGGTGAGGGCTACATACAGCAAGACTTCTGTGAAGGTATAGGCGCCGTGTATCTGCCCGAGTTGATCGACCAATTCGGATATGCCATCCAGGGCCACAATCACCAGCAGCACCACAAAAATTGCACCGGCCACACTGCGGGTGATGTAGTTATGTAACAGCGTCATCGTGCGGCCCTCCACCAGAGTAAACGGCTGGGTTTGAACAACACCCAGGCCAACAGGCCAAAGCTGCCATGCACCCACCATAACAGGTAGGGCACCGCTGTTTTGCCGGTTTCCATCGCGCCGCGCGCGGCGTTGGCGAGCACGAGGTAAATGACGTACAGCAAAATAGCGGGAATCAGTTTGGAGTAACGGCCCGAGCGCGGTTGGGTGCGTGCCAGTGGCACGGCCAGGCCCACCACAATCAACACCAATACCGGCATGGCCAGCCGCCATTGCAAGGCGGCGCTGGCTTCTTTACCGGAAGTGTTTATAAGCTGAAATGTGGAGAGCATATCGCTGGGTTTTTTCGGTTTGGCGTCTACGGCGGGTTGCGGTACGTATTGTTGGTAGGTGGCAAATTCCACTTCTTCATAGTTGGCCTGGCCTGGCGTGCCGCGATATTGCACCCCTTGGCCCAGCACCAGGTAACGCTTGCCGGTTTTTTCATCTAACACGGTTGTGCCGGTTTTGGCGGTCATCACCGAGAGCGCATCGCCGCCTTGGTCTTTACCGGCCAAAAACACCTGCCGCAGGGATTTGCCACCTTCGGCCACTTCTTGCACATAAGCCACCCCGGCACTGTTGCTTAGACGGTGGAATCGCGCCGGTTTGAGGGTTTCAAACTCGGTGCGGTTGCGTTGGGCGGCGAGTAAATCTTCTGCGGCGCGGGCGCCCAGCGGGCTTAAATAGAGGGAGAAAAATGCCACCAGCGTGGCCACGCTCAGGCCGCACACCAGGCTGTAGCGCAGAATGGTGCCTTCGCTCACCCCGCAGGCTGAGAGTACGGTCATTTCGCTGTCGATATACAAGCGCCCATAGGCCAGCAGAATGGCGATGAACAGGCCAAGGGGCAGGATTAACTCCAAATAACCGGGCAAACGGAAGCCCAGCAGCATGAACACCACGCCCGCATCAATTTTGCCAGCCGCCGCTTCTGCCAAAAAACGCACAAAGCGGCCACTTAAAATGACCAACAACAACACCAGGCTCACCGCCAGCATGCTTTGCAACATTTCGCGGGCGAGGTAACGGAACAGAATCACAAGCGGGATCCAAACTGAAGGTAAAAGAAGCGCCGGGCTAGGCTCGGAACGACGGGGGAAACACGCCTCATTAGATGCCCAATAAACCCAGGCAAAAATGCCTAAGCCCCAGGCAATAGGCTACACTCTGCGGCTGCATATAGAGACCTGCGATTATGGTGCTAAGTATTTCTTAAGTCCACGCACATTTAACCCGCTTGTAGCCTCCTTTTTAACTCATTTCTAACCTTTAAGGTGCCCTATTTATGGAGTTATCCGCTAAACCACTGCCACTGCAAACCACCAAAACCGGTTGCGCCGTTGTGGCTGTATTTGCCGACAAAACCTTCAGCGAAGATTTCAAACGCTTAGATAGCACAAGCCAAGAGGCCATCACGCGCTTGATTAACGCGGGTGATTTTGTCTTCAAAAGCGGCCAGCTCGCCTGGATCAGCACCCCACCCAAAGCCGCCTATCAGCGTGTATTGCTCGTGTGTTTAGGCGCGAGCGCCAGCACCTTGAGTTTAAAAGACTACACCAGCAGCGTGCAGTCCGTAGCCCGCGCCTTAAGCAGCCGCCCGGTGGGCAACGCGGTGTTGTATTTGAACGGCATTGAAGGCGCAGAAGGCGTCAGCGCCCGGGATATGGGGTTTTGGGCCGCTGAAGCATTCAGCAAACAGGCTTACCACTACAGCACCACCAAAAAACCCAAAGAAGGCGTACATGCGCTTAAATCCCTCCAGTTGAGCCTGCCCAAAACACCCGCCAAAGCGGCGCAACAAGGCTTAAGCCAGGGCGAAGCGGTGGGGCACGGCATCAATCTGGCCCGCCAATTGGGCAATTTACCCGGCAATATCTGCACACCCACTTTTTTAGCCAGCGAAGCCGAGCGCTTAAGCAAAACCGACAAAAACTTCAGCATTAAAGTGCTGGATGAAAAAGCCATGAGCAAATTGGGTATGGGTTCGCTGCTGGCTGTTGCACGCGGTTCCGCCGAGCCGCCGCAACTGATTGTGCTGGAATACAAAGGCAAAGCCAGCAAACAGCCCCACGTACTGGTGGGCAAGGGCGTCACCTTCGACACCGGCGGCATCAGCCTAAAACCTGGCGCCGGTATGGATGAAATGAAATTCGACATGTGCGGCGCCGCCTCCGTGCTCGGCACCCTCGCGGCGCTGTCGCAAATGCAAGCGGCTGTCCACGTAGTTGGCATTATTGCCACGGTGGAAAACATGCCCGGCAGCCGCGCCACCAAACCTGGCGATGTCGTCACCTCCATGTCCGGCCAAACCATCGAAATTCTCAACACCGATGCCGAAGGCCGCCTCATCCTCTGCGACGCGCTTACCTACGCCGAGCGCTTAAACCCCAAAACTGTAGTGGACATCGCCACCCTCACCGGCGCCTGTGTGGTGGCCTTGGGGCATCATGCCAGCGGCGTGTTCTCCAACAACCAACCCCTGGCCGATGCACTGCTCAAAGCCGGTGAAGCCGCGCAAGACCGCGCCTGGCAAATGCCGCTGTGGGATGAATACCAAAAAGGCCTGGACAGCAACTTCGCCGACATCGCCAACATCGGCGGGCGCGAAGGTGGCTCCATCACCGCCGCCTGTTTTTTAAGCCGTTTCACCAAAGCCTACACCTGGGCGCACCTGGACATCGCAGGCACCGCCTGGCATTCCGGCAGCAATAAAGGCGCCACGGGCCGCCCGGTGGGTTTGCTGGTGAACTACCTGTTGAATGCCTAACATGACAGGCCGCGCCGACTTTTACGTACTGCCCGCAGGCGAAGACCGCAACCACTTCGCCTGCCGGTTGGTGGAAAAGGCCTATAAATTGGGCAACCGCGTATGGCTGCGGCTGGATGAAACCGCCGTGGCCGGTATGGATGAACAACTCTGGCACTTTAAGCCGGAATCCTTCGTACCCCACGCGGTATACCCACCTGGCACTGCGGGCGCAAACTTAGACGCGGTGTGGCTGCTGAGCGCGTTGCCCGCCGACCAAACCTGCGACTTGCTCATCAACCTAGCCCGCACCCCCCTAGAGCCGCCCGGCAACGCAGGCCGCGTGGCGGAGCTGGTTAATCAAGACACCGAAATACTCACGCTCACACGCCAGCAATACGCCCGTTATAAAGCGCTAAACTGGACAATTAACACCCACAAACTTTAATCAGCGACGCCTATGTCTCAGCCTGAATCTAGCGCCCCACACAAAGACAAAAACCACCTGGTGGCCGAATTAGAAGCCCTCCAGCGCAGCCTTGCCCCGCAGGCCGACATTCCCGTATTGGTGGAAGCGGTTCTGGATAGCGAAGATGAAACCCCTGACCTTGCTGTGCAAATAGATTTAGTGGACTCCCTGCTCGCCGACGATAAACCGGCATTAACAAACCTAGAGCTGCAACTGGACTTAGGCTACGACCTGCTCAGCGCCGCCGACACCCCCCTGCCAGAAGACCCCGGCGCCAACGAAAGCCTAAGCCAAATCCACAACGACCCTATCCATAACGACCCCATCAACTACACCGGCGATGACCTATTCATCAACCACGAAGACCGCGAAAGCCACTTCAGCGATCCCGCCCCAGGTCTAGAAATAGAAGACCCAGACGAACCCCCGCTGCTGGAACTGGACGACGCCCTGCCTGAATCCGCCGCCGACAAGTTAAACACCGTTTTTCAGGCCCTAAGCAACCCCACTGAAGAACAGGACGACGAAAACCCGTTTTTACCCGCCCACCTGCGCGAAAAACTACGCCGCAGCAAAGCCTCATTAATAGAAGAAATACAGCGCTCCAGCGACGCCGTACACCAAAGCTCCGCCCTCATCAAAGCCTACACCACCGACACCCAACTCAAAAACCGCGAACGCCCTGCCACCACCACGCCACCACCGGGCGACCCCAATCAAGCGCTCATTGACGAACTGGTGGCGGAGTTTCTGCCTAAAATTGAAGCCAAATTACGCCAGCGATTAGCCGAGCAACTTGCAGATAAACCTTTGCGTGCTTTTTAGAATATTTTTTGAACTTGTTAGTAGTGTGGGTATGTAGGCGCCATCGCGGCTGCATTGTAAATTTTCGCACTGCGCGTTAGCATTCAAAGAATTGGTTAGTTTATTAACGCAACATAAACCTTACGAGAGACGACAGCATGAATAAAAAATATTGTTTGCTTGCTTGCGGATTGTTTTTTCTTTCTTCCGGCATTTACGCCGAGGCACCGCTTATTAGCGAAGAGGATGAACGATTGGTTTTACAGCTTGGCGCTGGCGCTGCTACACGTGGAAGGGCTGTCTGTGACGGAAAGGGTATTCCCGATGGATGGATCACGGTAGATAAAGCGTCTCCAATGGTGTGCGGCATTTCCGGTGTGGGTAGTGCGGCTGGTTTTTCCGCAGTCGTGCCCATAATTGAGCGTTATAGCAATAAACCTGTCGGGGCGGTTATGGAGGTGTGCTATGGCTCAGTCCCTAAGGGTTGGAAAAAAATATCTGAAGGCCACTCTTCGTGGTTATGCGGCGGCAGTCCTTTTGATTTCCCATTGACTAGCGGTGCATCCAACGTGATGGAAATTAAGAAAAAGAAACCAAAAAATAAATAAAAACCAGAGGCAGCTCTAACATTTCAACCTAGAAACCTCAGTTGAGCGCCCAAAAGCTGTGCAATCCATTGATGCGAATAGTGAAAGTTAAAAATGAAGGGCAACCTTATTGGTTGTTCGAATTTTTTAACTTTTGCTAGGCGCGT
>JBEGTZ010000271.1:0-3016 GCA_041179125.1 Pseudomonadota bacterium
CCCCTCATGCCCAGGCGCTATCAATAGTAATGCCGCCCAAACCGCTAACCATCAACGACAAAAATTACTTCGATACACCGGGGTTGAACGTCACCGTATTTAGCGATATTTACCCGGACGGCCACCAAACTGGTATTACGATTATTCAACACGGCAGCCGCGTAGCCGCCAATGGCGATGTGCGTTTAGAGGTATCGCCGGGGCAATGGTCTCCGGTGCCCGCAGGTGGCGCACAAGAGGTTGATAAAACCCAGCACCGCATCACACAAACCATGTCATACCCAGATCCGAAAAAAAACAAACAGGGCTTTAATCCCATTAACTACCCAGATTTAAACTTTACCTACAAAGTTAATGTTACCGGTTTAGAGAAAAACCGCTTTAAAATTACGGTAGATTTAGATGCGCCACTGCCGGAAGCTTGGGTGGGAAAAGTGGGGTTTAATTTGGAGTTATTCCCCGGTGAATTATTTGGCAAAGCATTTTTAATGGATCAATATTCGGGTATTTTCCCGCGCCAGCCCAATGGCCCTATCTACAGTAAAAACGGTGAATTTTTAGGCGCACCCTTAGCGGTGGGAAATAAATTAACCGTGGCGCCTGATGACGATAAACGCCGTATCGTAATTCAAAACATGGCACAAGGCGCTGAAGCTAATAAATTGGAATTATGGGACGGACGCACCAACCATAATAATGGTTGGTACATCGTGCGCAGCAGTATTCCCGCCAATGCCACACGCAACGCCATCGAATGGATCGTAACCCCTAATGTAATGCCGGGTTGGCAATATGAACCGGTATTACAAATTTCCCAAGTGGGTTATACAAAAAATCAGCCGAAAAAATTAATTATTGAACAGGATGCTTTGGATTTAAACGCAGACGAAGTGAGCCTGTATATTCTCACGGAAAATGGCAAACAACGGGTGCGCAAAGGAAAACCCCAAGCCTGGGGGAATTTTTTGCGTTACCACTACCTCACGTATGATTTTAGCGATATTAAAACGGCAGGTAGCTATGTTCTGGAATACCGTAATAAATCCACCGCGTCTTTTAAAATAAACGATGACGTATTCGAGCGGCATGTATGGCAGCCTACACTCGAATATTTTTTACCCATGCAAATGTGCCACATGCGCGTAAATGAAAAATACCGCGTATGGCATGGTTTGGATCACCTCGATGACGCCATCATGGCACCGGTGAATTTAAATCACTACGACGGTTATATCTCAGGCCCCTCCACGCTAACTAAATTTAAACCCGGCGAGCGCGTGCCACATTTAAATGCAGGCGGTTGGCATGATGCCGGAGATTTTGATTTGCGGGTGGAGTCGCAAATGGGCACCGTATGGTTATTATCGGAAATGGTTGAAGAATTTGGCTTAAATTACGACGCCACCTTAATAGACCAAAAAAATAAACTAGTAGAAATTCATCAGCCCGACGGAAAAAACGATGCCTTGCAACAAATAGAACACGGTTTATTAAGTGTTTTAGGTGGTTACAAAGCGATGGGGCGTTTGTATCGCGGCATTATTGATCGAGATTTACGCCAATACGTCTTGTTGGGTGACGGATCATTGCAAACCGATAACATGCCTTTTAATGCCAAATTAAAACATGGCCAAATAAAACACGCGCACTCAGGCAATCAGGATGACCGCTGGGTATTTACTGAAGACAACCCCGACCGGGAGCTATATGTTGTGGCGGGCTTAGCTTCCGCTGCCCGCACGTTAAAAAACTACAACCCGACTATGGCGCAGGAAGCACTGGATGCGGCAATGGCTATTTACCAACAAGGTTTTTCTCGCGCCACTAAAATTGAACATAAAACATTTGCCGCAGCAGAATTATATTTAACGACGAAAAATAAAAAATATCTGACAGATATTTTACCCCTGAAGGATCAAATAATTGCCAAAGTAGATGAAGCGGCTTGGCCGCTGGGCCGAGTGTTACATGCAATTGAAGACACACATTTTGTCAGCGCGCTTAATACGGCGGTTGAGCAACACCAATTAGACGTGCGCACCCGCGCCGCCCGTGAATCGCCTTATGGCGTGCCGTATAAACCGAATATTTGGGGCGCGGGTTGGGCGATTCAGGAGTTTGGTGTAAAGCAATATTTTTTCCATAAAAATTGGCCGCAATACACCACCACGGATGCGTATTTTAGTGCGCTCAATTTTATATTGGGTGTTCACCCAGGCGAAAATACCCAATCATTTGCTTCAGGCGTCGGCGCCCACTCGGCCACCGTGGCCTACGGCAATAATCGCGCAGATTGGTCTTATATTCCCGGCGGCGTTATATCCGGCACAGCGTTAATTCAGCCAGATTTACCCGAATTAAAAATATGGCCATATTTTTGGCAACAAACAGAATATGTAATCGGTGGTGGCGAGGCAAATTATATGTTTTTGGTATTGGCGGTGAACGCCGCCAATAAAAACACGATTAAAAAATAAATGGGGCGGTGTTAGTTAAAATCCCCCCACTGATACTGCACCAAACTCAACGCCACTAAAGGCGCAGTTTCTGTGCGTAGCACGCGGGGGCCTAAAACAAGTGGGTTAAAACCTAATTGCACGGCCTGGTTAATTTCTTCATCACTTAAACCACCTTCCGGCCCCACTAATAAACATACCGATTGAGGCGTGGTGTAGCTGTTTAACGCCTGGTTTGCGCGGTGGTGGAGGACGAGTTTTAAATCACTGGAAACCTGGGGTAAAAATTCCCCCAGCGTTTGTGGTGCATGTAAATAGGGAATTAAATTGCGGCCATTTTGCTCGCAGCTACTAATAAGTACCTGCTGCCAATGCTCATTTTTTTTATTTTGACGTGCGGCATCCAAACGCACTTCGGTACGGCTGGTGAATAAGGGGTAAATTGCAGTTACGCCCAATTCACAGGCTTTTTGCAGCACCCATTCAAAGCGATCACCCTTTGAAATGCCAATGCCTAAACTACAATGAAGGGGGGATTGAAAATTGTCCGAATTAAATTC
>JBEGTZ010000272.1:0-8261 GCA_041179125.1 Pseudomonadota bacterium
GGCTGCTCTCGGCGTGAAGCGGAGCTTTATGTTGAGGGCGGTTGGGTGACTGTGGATGGTGAAGTGATTGAAATGCCGCAATTCCAAGTGGCCGAACAAACGGTAGCCCTGCTGCCGGGGGCAAATACCACGGCTGCCGGCCCCATTACACTGCTGATGAACCTGGCTGCTGACCTCAACAAAGAGCAAACATTAGCCCAATTAATTACAGAAAACCGCTGGGCCGAAGATAAAACCGGAGAGCGCCTGTTAAAGCGCCATTTGTTGCATATTAAACCCTGTTTGCCGCTATTGCCGGGCATTCAAGGTATGCAGGTGTTAAGTCAACATTGGAGTATTCAGAGTAAATTCGCAGAAGATGCAGCACGCTTGGAGCAGGAGTTTGTAGTGGATGTACAGGGTGCGCTCAGCCCAGAAAACTTAGCACTGTTAAATGTTGGTTTAAGTTTTTTAAACAAAAAACTACCGCCCGCAAAAGTCAGCTGGCAAACCGAAACGCGCTTACGTTTCGCATTAAAAAACCCACTACCGGGACAAATTCAATCCATGTGCAGCCAGGTGGGTTTAGAAATTATTGCCATTAAACGCATTCGGATAGGCCCGTTGTCTTTGGGTAAAATGGCAATGGGGCAGTGGCGGTTTTTAGAAAAAACCAAGGGTATAAATTGATTTTAAAATTAATTTTTTGCGCCATACGCAACCATTCACACACAACAAAAACACCGCAGAGATAATTTATGAGCCACGCCATTTTGGACATTCCTTTAAATACCCTTGATTTTAAGCAAACCACTTTGGCGCAGTTACCGGCTCGCGCTTATCTTATTGTCAATACCGCCAGCAAGTGTGGTTTTACGCCGCAATATGCTGGCCTAGAAGCGTTATGGCAAACCTACCGGGCACTAGGTTTACAAGTGCTGGGGTTTCCGTGTGATCAATTCGGCGGGCAAGAGCCGGGGAGCGAAGAAGAAATAGGGCAGTTTTGTGAATTGAATTTTGGTGTTACCTTTCCGTTGTTTGCCAAAATTGATGTAAATGGCAAAGATGCCCATCCACTTTTTATACAATTAAAAAAAGATGCGCCCGGAATTTTAGGCACTGAAGCGATTAAATGGAATTTCACCAAGTTTTTACTCAATGGCGAGGGTGCAGTAATTAAACGTTTTGCATCCACCGCAAAACCCGCAGAGTTAAGCGCTGATATTGAAGCACTACTAGCCGGATAGATTAAAGGGCACCTCCGGAAATCCACTTTTCGCGCGCTCGCTTCGTTATTTTCGTACTCAGTCGGTCATTTATACCGCATAAACTCCCTCCTTCGGCTTTGGCGTCCTGCGTCGCTCTACCTCCTGCATCCGTGCAGTCGTCCGTGCGAAAATGCCTTGCGATCATCACGAAAATTGAATTTCCGGAGGTGCCCTAAACCTAGAAACCTCAGTTGAACCCGTGGCGAGAGCGACTAAGATTTCCAGGTTAAACCTAAACACCAAACTCATTCACCACACGCCCATCATTAAATACACACAAAAAGGGCAAACCCACTTCATATAACCACTCCAAACAATGCGCTTCCCCCATTAATAACGCCAGGGTTGAGATACTGCCTGCGATTAAACAATTATCGCCAACAACCGACACCCCGGCAGGCGTAACCACTGGCCAGCCGGTTTTGGGGTTGAGGATATGGCTGTAGCGCAGGCCTTGGTGTAAAAAATAACGCTGGTAATTACCGCTGGTGGCAAAGCCGCCCGCGTGCAGGTGAAGCTGCATGAGCGATTGGCCGGGGTTGGTGGGGTTGCTAATGCCGATGGGCCAGCTGCGCTCACCAAATACGCGAATGTCGCCGCCCAATTCAACCAAACCGCAATCAAGGCCTAAATCCAGTGCGCATTTGGCTACGGCGTCTGCGGCGTATTCTTTTACCAAACCGCCCAGGTCAATTTGCATCCCCTCAGGCAGTGTGAGAATTGGGTTGTGCCAATCAAGCCGATGCCAACCCAAATAAGGCATGAGGTTTTGAATGGTTTCCGGTGAGGGAATCACCCCCTCGGATTGGCCGGGGGCGCGGGAAAAATCCCAGGCTTGGCGCAAAATTCCGCAGGTAATATCAAACAGGCCGTCACTTTGTATATACAGCTGGGCGGCGTAATCGATGATGGCGGCGGCTTCAGCATCCAGCACACAAGGGGTTCCCTGGGCTTGGTTGATGCAGCTAACTAAGCTGTCAGGCAGGTAGCGGCTGTACTTGGCTTCAAACCTGTGCACTTCATTTATTAAAGGTGCAGCTAAGTGTTCTGCTTCACCAAGGGATGTGGCAGGCAGGCGTATTTGACAGGGGGCGCCCATAGCCCGAAAGGGGATGGGGTACAGGCGCTCAGGCTTCACAGGTTAGAAGCGGTGCTCTACGCCGAAGGTAAACTTGGCGTATTTTAATAAACCTGGGTGCTCGGTTTCGTCTTCGGTTTTATCCAACGACATGTCTGCGCCGGATGCGTAGTACTCACCCGCAATAATCCAGTCCACCGGTTTTTGCTTAAATACCAACTTTAAGCCGCCGGTGATGGCACCGAAGTTGGAGAGGCGGTGGTCATCGGCGTAATAGTTGTACTGGGTGGTATCCGTCGCATCAATGGAGTAGAACGAGGCGGAGGTTTGGGTGTAGTAGCGCAGCGAGGGGATGATCTGCACTTTTTGCCAGTTTTTATACAGCGCCAAAATAATGGTGTGTGAATCTATGCCCCAATCGTCGCTGTAGTAGCGGTAGTCGGCATGGGCAGCGGCTTTGATGGGCTTTATCCAATAGCGGGAGCCTGCATTAAAAGTGTAGGAATTACGCTCTGCGGGGCGTTTGTCGTTGGCTTTGTAGGCATCACTTAAGTGCCCAGACTTTTGGGTGTAACTCACCCCTGCCTGCACAATCCAATTGGGCGTAAGAATGCGCGATGCACTAAAAAACCCAGAAACACTTTCTTTTTTTGCCGTGCCGTCCACAGGATCGGAACCGTTTAACCAACCACCAACTTTATCTTGTAACACCGTCCCTTTGTAGGCGCCCTCTTCGGGGTTGAGGGTGTCGTCGGAGAAGCTCACGCCTAAGGCCAGGCCAGTGAGTTTGTCATCGAATTCCCCTCCCCAACTTAGGCCGGCACTGGTGGATTCGTAATCGTCCTCGGTGGAAAACCCCAGGTTGGCGCTGATGGTGCCGGTACTGTAGAAATAGGTGGTGGCCACACTGGCGTCTGTGCGGTGCTCTTTAATAGTGGCGCCGCTCATCACGAGTTTTACTTCGTCGTCACTGGTATCCGAGGGAGTCGCTTTAACGTCTTCTTTGACGACGGTCCAGGGAGATGCGCCGGTGAGCACTTCATCTTGAATGTCGATGGAGAGCGCGAAATGATCGCCTACCGGGGTGCTAAAGGCGTATTGGTTGATGTCGATGTCATAGCGTTGGGTGGCGCCGCCGCCTTGATCCGCGTTAATTTTGCTGACGCTGGCGGCATCCAGGCCCATCTCGTTGTATTGCGTGTAACGGTAGCTGAGTGTGCGCTCGGTGGGCGCCACAGCCTGGGCTTGGGGCACCAACGCGGGCAGCGCCATAGCGGCGGCGGAGAGGGCTAGCAGTTTGGATGAGGGCTTGAGTGTTTTCGTCATGGGTGGCTTGCTGGCAATAGATGGCTTGTGGGTATTAGTCATTGAATGCGACACCTTAGTTACAACCGCAGCCACCACCGGCGGCTTCTGCCCCACCCGATGACGCTTCTTTGGCGAAATAAATGTGTTTTTGTAAGGTGGCGTCTTGGTGGTCTGGCGTCCAGCCCATTTCAGTTTTTGATAGCGCGCCACGCTGATAAGGGGCTACATGGGTGCAGCCCTGTAGGACTAATACCGCCACTAAGGCTACTAACGCACTGCTAAATACAGGTTTTATTACAGTTTTTATAGGTTGTTTCATACATTCTGCCTCATAAATTCCGCCTCACAATCTTGCCGCACACCTAAGGGTGCCGCTCAGGCTTAAGTGCATTGCATTCTAGCAGCCCATACCACAAGCCTAAAGCGTGCAGCATGTATTTTGTGGGCTGCTGGGCGTGTTAAATCTGAACGTTTTTACACGTAAGGTAATTTCGCACACGCATTTCGGTTAACGCACACAGCAAAACAATCCCTAGGATGCTAGCCCCAGGCTCAGATTTCGCGAAAATTGCGGGCCTTACTGCCCAACACATCCGCACCAACAACGCACTAATTAAAGGGAATTTTATGCACCGCACAGGCTTCGTTCGTACCACCATGTTTTCAGGTTTCACCCTGCTTGAACTGCTCACTGCCTTAGCCATTACCGCCATTTTGCTCAGTGTTGCGGTGCCAAGCCTCCAATCTTTGCGCCTACGTGATGCGCTGCAAACACAAGCCAAGATGGTTTTTCGCTTTGCTCAGGCCAGCAGAGCATCGTCTTTGGATAGCGCATTAAGCATCACCCTGTGCGGAACCCACGACTTCCAACACTGCACAGACAAAGAGTTCTACACACTAATGGCATTTGCCGATACCAATGATTCAAAAGAACGCGAGGAGAGTGAGCCTTTACTGCATCAATACAGTATCCCCAAAAATCTGGTGATGCATTTAAAAGCTTCAAGCAATGCCCGCTTATTGAAGTTTCGCGCCGAGGGTAATGCCAACCCCAATGGTTCGTTTTATGTGTGTGCGGCCAATAAAAGTGTGTCGGCAATGGGGTTGCGGGTTATAACCAGTTTCGTTGGGCGCAATCAATTGGAAAGGCATAGCCCTACTGAGTTGGACGAGTGCAGATAGTTAGTGCTTGCCTTGAACTCGCGCTAAAAACTGTGAATTATTCACCTAAAAACCTACGCTTATGGTTAAGTTTTACACCCAAAATACAGCGCCAAAGCGTATAAAACAGGCTAAATAGTTCATCTGTAACTTTGGGGCGGCCATCGGGTGGACACCAACAAACCCTCTATCCTTACGCACAAACATGGTAATATTCGGCCGCTTGTGCGCACCAAACGGTGCAAATACACAGCCTAGTATCTAATTACATAAGCCTGCTAATACGTAAATGGCATTCGGCGTGCAAAATTAAGCGGAAAACACAACAATCGCAGAAACGATGATGCGTATTTTCAACGGCATGACGGGCGTGCTGAATGCCTTATTACGTAGTAAGACTTATACAACTAGATACTAGGATCATCTCTTGGAAGCTCACGCGAGTCCTTTAAAACTACGCGCAGGCGGCTCCAAGAAGACATCTAATCAAGTCGCCTTTATAACCCCACAATCTGGTCTATCCTCACAGCCGAAGACCAATAATGGCGATAAAACTGAGAGATTGTTTATGTATATTGATGTTATTAAGGACATTCTGACCAAACACGCCCGCCTGCCACAGGATGTAAACACGCTACAACCCTCCGATGATTTATATGAAGTGGGCCTAACGTCCTTAAGTACAGTCAATATTATGTTGGCACTTGAAGACGCATTCGACATTGAATTCCCAGACTCCAAATTAAACCGCAAAACATTCAGCTCCATTGAATCGTTAGAAGAAACCATCACCGAAATACTCAATCGCTAACACGCTGGAGAAAACCATGAACCCATTAGGTGATGAACAAGAATTTAATGCCCTGGCAGACCATATCCATCAATTAGGGCGCGACCTTATCCGCCCAAAATCAGTGGAAGTTGACCGCGATGCGCGCTTCCCTGTTGAGGCATTTGATGCATTTAAAGCCTGCAAATTATTAAGCGTTTATATACCCAAGGAATTGGGCGGCATGGGGCTTAGCATGACGCAAGTATGCAAACTGTGTGAAATTCTAGGTGGCTATTGCGCATCCACCGCCATGATTTTTGCCATGCACCAAATTCAAGTGGCCTGCATTACGCACCACTGCGAAGGGTCTGAATTTTTCCAAAATTTTCTGCGTGAATTAACAGACAAACAATATATTTTAGCTTCGGCAACCACAGAGCTTGGTGTAGGCGGCGATTTACGCTCCAGCCAATGTGCCGTGCTGGTAGAAGGCGATCAATTTACGCTAGAAAAACAAGCCCCTGTCATTTCCTACGGCGCACAAGCGGATTTCATCTTGGTCACTTGCCGTAAAAACAGCGCCGCATTGCCCTCAGACCAAGTTCAAGTGTTGGTGGATCGCAGGCAGGCCACACTAGCCCCCATTTCAACCTGGGACACACTCGGCTTTCGCGGCACCTGTAGCTCAGGCTTTACGCTGCAATCATCCGGGCACACACAACAAATTCAACCTGTACCCTTCGCCGATATTTTAGCGCGCACCATGCACCCGGTCTCACACGTTGTCTGGGGTTCGCTCTGGCTGGGTTTGGCGCAAGATGCCGTTGCTATTGCCCGCGCAACCGTGCGCGCCGCTGCCCGCAAAAACCCACAAATACCGCCTATTTCTGCGCTTAGGTTAACCGAAGTAGATGAACTGCTTTACACCATGCGCGCCAATTTAGAAATGACACTGGCAGATTACCAAGCCAAATTACTGGCCGGGGATGAAGAAGCTTACAGTCAGTTTTCTTACGCGATTGGCGTGAATAATTTAAAGCTGCGCAGCTCTGATTTGCTGGTTGATATCGTCTCCAAAACCATGATGATCGTCGGCATTATGGGCTACAAAAACGACTCCCCCAACAGCCTGTGCCGCCATTTGCGCGATGCCTATGGCGCCGCATTAATGGTGAATAACGACCGCATCCGCACCCATAACGCCACCATGCAAATCATGGTAAGGGATGGGCGATGAGCGAAGTCTTAGCCCTCAATCCGGCCACCTACACACGGCACGCGATTCACCAAGGCAATCGAAACTGGGCAGAAACCAACTGTTATGTGGATGTATTAATTGAATTAATTCACAGCCTAGGGTTTGAACCAAGAGCAGCACTTGCCTTTACCTTGGCGATTGATTACGAAGTGGATCAGTGGGGGTTTTTCAAATTCCCCCAGGCCGACGTGTACCGATTATTTGGGCTGGAAATTCAAGAATTTAATCCCTGGCGTTCGCTGCCGGAATTAATTGAAAACCAATTAAAAGCGGGCCGCCCGGTGTTGGTGGAAATGGATTCCTACTTCCTGCCCGACACACAGGGCATGGCGTATAAATTAGCCCATGTAAAATCCACCATCGCAGTAAATAAAATAGATCGCACTCAGCAAATTATGGGGTACTTTCACAACCAGGGTTACTACGAATTAAGCGGGCAGGACTATCGCGATATTTTTCAAGTGGATGGCCTTGTGCATGAGCGCATGCTGCCCACTTATATCGAATACGTCAAAAGCCGTCATTTGCAGCCGACACCCAGCGGCGCAGACCTACTTCACGCCTCGATAGAATTGCTAAAAGAACATTTGCAATTAATTCCTGCACGCAACCCATTTGAACAATTTAAAAGTGCATTTGCTGAAGATTTTCTTTGGCTACAAACACAAGATATAGAATTA
This sequence comes from Pseudomonadota bacterium, assembly GCA_041179125.1. Taxonomy (GTDB): domain Bacteria; phylum Pseudomonadota; class Gammaproteobacteria; order Pseudomonadales; family Cellvibrionaceae; genus CAMCXE01. The sequence continues at coordinate 7,505 of JBEGTZ010000272.1, forward strand.
TTTCACCTGTATTCGTTTTCTAATTTACGCCAATACGGTGCCTGTTTTGAATTAGTACAAACCTATTTAACCTGGCTACAGGAGCAGGGGGAAGACGGCTTAACCGAAGCCATTGAGGCATTTGAACGCATTTCCGTTAACGCCAAAACCTATCAATTTCAATTGGCGCGCGCTATGGCACGCAAAAAAACCTTAGATACCCTGGCCATTGACGACATGGGACGCGATTGGGCGCTGGGTATGGAATTATTAAAAAATCGCTATCTTCCAACGGCGGGTTAACCGGCAACAGCAAAAGGGGAACCAAGCCCATGCCTCTATCGATAACGGCACCATTATGCTCAAACAATATTCAGCATGAAGTCGTGTTCACACAGTGGTGTATCCAAAAAACCACAGTAAACGCCGCTGAACACCCCAATCAACTGCCCTCCTCCTGGCAACCCACGCAGGTACCCGGCACCGTAGCGCAACACTGTATAGCCGCAGCCCAAGATGCCACACAAATAGAGGATTACGACTGGTGGTACAGCGCACACAGTGAACCGTGCGCCGAGGCCCAAAGCGCAGAAATTGTATTTGAAGGCTTGGCCACGCTCGCAGAAGTCTGGTTAAACGGCCATTTAGTTGCCCAACACAGCTCAATGTTTTTGCCCTTGAGCGTATCGGTACAACTCCAAGCAGGCATCAATACACTCCACCTGTGTTTTCGCTCGCTAACACACGCGCTCACCCAGCGCCGCCCGCGCCCCAGCTG
>JBEGTZ010000273.1:0-23427 GCA_041179125.1 Pseudomonadota bacterium
GAGCAGAGCACAGGCTTGAACGCTAACTGGCTCACCCTGGGTTTTAAACTGAGTTATTAACTTATGACCATTGCCTTGTCCTGCGCGCCTTCGGCCAATACTGCTTCAGCTAATACGGCTTCGGCCAATGTTGCTTCGCCCAATACGGCAGCGGCCCCGCTTCATACCTCGGAGAAACCCGCCGAATGCACGCAAGCAGAACCACTGCGTTACAGCTTCGGCGCCATGACTACCCGTTGTGAGCTGCAATTTTATGGCGTGACGCCTGCGGTGGGGCTGAGTTTGGCGCAGGCGATTGAAGCGCGGGTGGCGGGTTTGGTTGAGCGGTTTAATTTCCACGCGCCCGGTTCCTGGCTGAATCGAACCATCAATAACCGCACGTTTAACCGCGTGCCAATTGATGCTGAAAGCGCCAGCATTCTGGCCTGTGTTCACGAGCATTCGCTGAATACCCAGGGCGCTTTTGATATTACCGTGGGCACCCTGGCGGAACGCTTGAAGCGCGCACGCACGGTGGCGGAAGTAGAGATGGTGCAAAAACATTTAGCGCCCTATCGCGGCATTGAATGTTGGTGGTTGGAAGCGCGGCACCTGTGTTTTGACAATTCCATTACCCGCATTGATTTAGGTGGGGTGATCAAAGAATACGCCGTGGATGTATCGGCGCAGATGGCACGAGCGGCGGGTGTAAGCGGCGCGTTGATTAACTACGGTGGCGATTTGTACGCCCTGGGCCGCAAGCCCGATGGCGCGCGTTTTGTGAGCGCAGTGGTTAACCCCTTGGCACCGGAGCGGCTGTTGTTTGGTTTGGATTTAGAAGACCAATCCCTCACCACATCCGCACATTACGCCCGCAATCGGTTGCTTAAAGCCACCGCCAAACACCCCGCCCAACGGCTCTCACATATTGTGGACAGGCTTGATGCCGCAGGCCGCGATACCCGCTGGATTTCCGCCACGGTGGTGTCCGGCAGCACCTTGGTGAGCGGTATTTACAGCACCGCATTATTGCTGCACGCCGACCTTCCCCTACCGGAAGGCGTGACGGCGGTGGTGGTGGATGCGGCGGGGTTGATTCATAACCGCATAGGCGCAAGCCCAGATACGTAATAGGCGCAAGCCCGGATACGTGATAGGCGCAAGCCCGATAGCCGCAGTTAAAAAACAAGCGCATAACCCGATAAAAAACAGACGTTTAGCCAACCCATGCCGCTAAACCCAGATACACATAAAGATTGAGGATGATTCAATGTACCTAAGTTACAAGCCCCTGCGTTACAAGCCCCTGCCCGCCATCATAGCCCTGCTTTTGTGCGGCTGCGGCAACGGCGGGCAATCCAGCGCAGGCCCGCAAGGCGACACCGCCAAAACCCAACTGCCTATCAGCACCACGAGCGCCAACTTGCTCGCCTGCGTGGATAACAACCACAACTGGCAGTGCGATGACGGCGATGCCAGCCTGTGGCTAAAGGCCAGCGGCGCCACCGGCCTCACCCCAGCCGCCGATGAATACACCCTGCTGGAAACCCGCGATGCCAGCAACCGCCGCACCAGCCTATTAATTTCAGAACTCGGCAGCGGCCAGGTGGACGGTGCCAGCACCCTGCGCACAGCCTTGCAAAAAGCCAAAATCAGCAGCAGCCAAATAGATAAAACTCTGGCGCTTACCACCTCCGCCCAGCTTGAAAGCGGGTTTGCCAGCAGCATCAAAACGTACCCCAGCGCTTTAGGCGGTATTGAAGCCTACAGCCTAGCCTTGGAAAAACAAGGCATCGCCAATCCGCAGGTGCCAAGCTTCAACCCCGGCACCGGCAGCAGCAGTCAAGTGGCGCAGTGGTACGGCCCTGAACCTGAAACCACCCGCCGTCAGCTCACCGCTCAAGGCAGCACGGTGTTGAACAATTCCGAATCCAACCGCTTGTATGTGTTTGATGCTGAAACCAGCCCGCTGGCCAATGTTGGTGTCGCCACGCATGAAATCGACCTCATTCCCAACGACGCCCCACTCATCGCCAACAGCCCCAAATGGGCGCGCCCGCTGCTGCGCGGCCTGGCTGCGGTAGTTAATGTATTGATCGACACCGCCTCCGCCGCCACCGGTTTTTCCAGCGCGCCCAGCACCGGCTCAGCGGTGGTGCTGCCGCCGGGCCAAGGCATCGCAGGCATACAACTGCTGAACCAAGGCCGCGAAGCCCTGGTGTTGATGAACATGTTGGATGACCGCTTTAACCAAGAGCAATGCCAAACCGCCAGCCAAGGCACAGAAGGTTTGTTCAGAATTGAACTGCAAGACAAGGGCTCCTACCGCCAGCTGGAAAAAAGCCAGGCCTGTGTACACAGCAACTTCAGCTTGATGGCCAGCGACAGCCGTGGCGAGCATATCGCCGCCTGGGACGCCAAAGCGCAAAAATTGTGGCTGCTAGACGGCGCCACCATGCAGGCCACACAGCTGATTGAGATCGGCTTCGACAGCGACAAACCGCCGCAAGCGCTGGCGCTGTCCGCCGGTGGGCGCTACCTAGCCGCCGTGGGTTATGGCCGCGTGGCGATGGTGGATTTAGAACAAGGCAAAGTACTCACCCAGTTCGCAGGCAGCGCAGCCGTGGGCACCTGGGGCAATGTGGCACAGGCCAGTTTTGCCGCCGGTAGCCGCCGCTTGCTCATCGCCAGCGGGCAAGAAGTCCACAGCCTGGCCTTTGATGACAGCCTGCACCTGTTAGAACACACCAGCAACCGCCTCACCGGCGCCTCGGAAACCCTGCGCGGGTTAAGCGTCAGCGCCGATGGCGACACCTATGCAGCGGTTTCCGATAGCCAGGCCTACTGGGCCAGCAGCGGCAGCAATAGCCTGATCACCAGCATTGCCCTGCCGCCGGGCTTAACCGTGCAGCAGGCCGCAGCGGCTCATCAACAGCTTTTTGTTATGGCGCGAGGCGCGCAGGATCAGCAATTCAAAATCCTCCGTGTGCCCCTGGCATTCACCGCCACACTTTTTGCCACACGCTAATCCGCAGATTTTTTAGGTAATTTTTATGCACACTCTTTTTATGCACACTCTTTTGTTAAAACAGCGCCCAGGGTTGAGCTTCGCCCTCGTCACCACCGCAGCCCTAAGCCTTGTGCTTACCGCCTGCGGCAGCGGCAAAAATGCCGCCGCCCCGGTGGAGCAAACCCCCGTAAGCCTGGTGAATGACACAAGCAAACCCGCAAGCCCGGCCCCCAGCAAAACCGAAGACCTCATCAGCGTGAGCGGGCAGGTGTTAAATATCGGCTATCTAGGCAACACCCAAGTTTGCGCCGACCTCAACGCCGACGGCCTGTGCAGCGAAGGCGAACCCTCAAACATCAGCGATGCCAACGGGCGCTACAGCCTCAAGGTGCCCCGAGGTTATCGCGGCAGCAGCCTGATTGCCTTGGTGCGCCCCAGCAGTGTTGATACCACGGCCAACCTCATTGAACAGGGCTGGGTGTTAAGTAATTTATTTGAATACGAAGATGAGGCCACACAGGTTGCGCTGAACATCTCCCCGCTCACCACCGTTTACTACGCACGCATACGCCAAGCGGGCCGCAACCGGTTGAATAATTCCATAGCGGTATTCACACGTATTGTGTCCGAACCGAATATCGACCCCATTACCCAAAAACCTATATTGCCGTTCGATTTTGACTACGTAGCCAACCCCAAAAACACCCTCGCCGAACGCCTCAAAAGCATGAGTGATGTGCTCTCCGCCAAAGCCAAAACGAACGGCGCGCCGCTGGATATGCTCACCACCACCGCCATGCATTCCTCCTGGTACGGCACCTACGTAGCGCCCACCGCCACCGCCCGCTCCGTGCCCTCGGACGCCAGCAAAATAGCCGCACTGGTGGACACCAACAACAACTCACCGGCCTTTTACATCGCCCAGGACTACCGCTACTTCCGCCCCAACACCTCCGCAGCCCTACGCCTGCGCCAAGGCCTCACCGAAACCGCAGGCTGGTGGCGCAAGCCCAACGAAGGCGCCTTAGCCAGCCTCGACCGCCGCGCCACCACCCTCTCAAACGGCGCCATTGTGTACAAACTCGCCCGTTGGGAAGCGGGCAACTGGACCAGCCTTACCGTATCTGAAGCCGAATATTTCACCTTCGACCGCAAGGGCACACTCGCCATAAACGGCGCCACCGACGACTTACAACCGCGCACCATCACTAATACCGATGGCAGCGGCTTAACCTACACACTGCGCAACAGCAACGCCCGCCTCAGCTTTGAAGTAGCCGACAGCCCCGGCACAAATTTTTTCATCGAAGAATGGGTGGGCGAGCAAGACAGCTACGCCAGCTACTACAACGGCAAAGCCCCCACCACCGCGCCGTTCACCGCCAAACCCAGCTGCGCCATCGACTACCCCGGCACCCCGCAGCCCAACTCCGCCAACAACCTCGCCTCCACCGCCATCACCGGCTGGTTTGTGGTGTGTTACAACTATTTCACTGCCGAATACTACGACACAGTGAAAAAAGACCTGGCCCTAAAAGTGAGTGACCCCAACCTGCCCGGTGCCAACTTCTACGACGCCACCCTCAAAGACAGCCTGTTAGTTGCCCCGCTCAAAACCAACTGCGGCAGCGAAGCCATCCCGATGGATAAAATAACCACCCAGGGCAAAACCCACTGCAACTGGGCCATAGATGCCAAAGGCGGCCATGTCCTACAGGACCTGTTCGCCAGCGACGGCATTCTCATTAACTCATGGAGCAAAACCTATGGCCCCACCGCGTTCACCACCAACACCACCGCCAACGGCGTGACCACCTCAGTCACCACCAACCTAACCGCAGGCACCGAAGCCCAGCTCGGCCTGCCGCAACAACTCAACCTAAAACTCACCCGCAGCGGCAGCGAAACTCGCGGCACCGGCACACTCACCAGCCTTTTTGGAGCCTGGACAGCCGCCAGCAACCAGCCCGTTACCGAGGCTATTCAATGGGAAATTTCCAGCGAAAACCCCAACCTGCTGTTGATCTCCTGGCCCTTCCGCGACGCAGGCGACCCACGCGTATTCAACAACCAAGCCGCCGACGGCACCCCCGCAGCCGCCGCACCGGTATTACCCGGCGGGCACTTTACCGCCAGCTGGAACGGCAACAACTTCTCCGCCGCCCCCAGCACCCGCACCGCCCCTAACTACCGCAAACTAGCCATCGTGTTAATCGACGGCCACTTTGTTACCGGGCAGTACTACGGCAAGGGCTACACCTACAGCGAACGCTACTTCACCATGCCCGCAATGGAGCAAGGCATAGAAGCACTGAATTACATTTTTAACCGGCTATACCAGGCGGGATTTATCGATCAATAAATAGATAGATAGTTACCCGTTGGCGCCCATGAAATAACACCCGCCCAACCCAATGTCATTAAGTTAAGGGCTCCGTTCGCCCTGAGCTCTGAGTTCGCCGAAGAGTCGAAGGGTGGTTCGACTCTTCGGCGAACTCAGAGCTCACCACGAACGGTGGTTCGACAAGCTCACCACGAACGGCAGTTAGTTGTTTCTATGAGCTTGCTGAACGACGCGATTCCCTTAACTTAACCACCCAACACACCCAGTTCGCCCTTTTTCCGCAGCGCAAGCTGCGGTTTTTTTTGGCAAAATTATTCGGCACATTGCGCGGGTCGGACTTTAGCCCGAACGCGTAGCGGCGCGATTCGGCGTTTCTCTGTTAATTAGGTTAACGCCTCACAGGTCGCAGAAAAAAACTGAGGTAGAATCACACGCCCTTTAACCCTTATCAATCGGGATGTGTGATGAGCGAACAGCCGAGTAACACCACAAACAACAAAATAAATACCGCCAATATGCAGGTGCAAGCCATGCCCGCGCTGTCTGGAATCCGTTTTTTCGCGATTATGCATATCTTTTGTTTTCACTTATGGACTATTTACTCCATGGAAAAGGGCGAACGTTTTAAAACTTTGCTAAGTGATATGTCCAGCCTGCCCACAACAGCATTAACTTTTTTAACCAATGGTTGGATGTCCACGAGTTTTTTCTTTGTGTTGTCTGGGTTTATTTTGGCGTTTATTTATTGGGGGCAGGACGGTGAATTAACATTGCCTAAGAAAAAATTCTGGTTATTGCGGGCGGCGCGTATTTATCCGATACACATACTATTGCTGCTATTTACTTTTTTATTAACGGCGGGGTATCAAGTTTCTCAGGGGGCGAGTGTGCCGTTACTGGTGGGCGGCGCAATTGCCACCTTAAGTTTAACCCAAGCCTGGTATCCGGATTTTGTACCTTTGTGGAGCTGGCCTACCTGGACTATTTCAGCGTTGGTTTTTTTGTATGTATTAATGCCGTATTTAATGCCGAAGCTAGCCCGCCTCTCGCGCCGCAGTATGATTATATTAATTGTCGCACTTCCGTTTATCTCGTTAATTCCAGTCTGTATTTATGCGTTTTATTTTCCTCAAGGCGTAAAACCTGAGCGGTTTTGGCAGATATTTATTGGTTCTACACCTATTTTTTGGGTGGCACATTTTGTTGCCGGTATGCTGCTTACCCGAATATTCGCACTGTCAAAATTCAACCCACAAACAGAAACCCCGCCAAAGTTTGGCCTTTCATTGGGCGATGCGGCACTGCTTGCGGTTATTGTGTTGGGTTGTGTGCCTGGCATAACCGAGCCGTTTAAATTTTTCCTGCGCCAGGGTTTAATGATGCCCTTATACATGATGGTTATTGTTGATTTGGCGCGGGGCCGAGGGCTGGCGGCGCGTTTGTTCTCTTTTAAGGTAATGGGATTTTTAGGGGAGACGGGATTTTCAATTTTCATCTGGCAAAATATGGTAATGATTTTCTGCTGGATGGCCGTCATGATTAATCCTGCGTTTGGGAATCACCAATTTGTTTGGGCCGTGGGGGTGATTGTTTTTGTGGGTATTGTGAGTACCTATATGTTAGAAAAACCGTTTTCAAACTGGTTGCGTCGTAAATATCTTTAAAAATAACTCCCTTATAATTCGGAGCGTTCAAATGAACCTAGCTAATTTTTTTCGCCCATTATTATTTGTGTTGATGGTGTGGAGTAATGTGTGTGCGGCGGAGCTAACCGTAGAAACCGCAGCCAGTGATGCGCACAATACGAATATTAATGGCGTTTCGTTTCAGCAGGATGCACTGGTGACGTACAACGGCTATCAATACTTGGTGTATTGGACTGCGAATAAACACGTTGCCATTGCGCGCAAAGCACTTCCCAATGGTGTTTGGGAAACCCTTGAACTGACCGGCTATCAATTTAAAACCTCGGATGCCCATTATGATATTTCCCTTGGCATTAGCCCGCGTGACGGCAGCTTGCATTTATCGTTTGATCAATGGAGCAGTGAATTTCGTTGCCAAAAATCCATTGCGGGTGTAGCTAACCAACCGGCTAACTTTGCATGGAATAAACAATTATTTGGTGCCGTGCAAAACCAATTGACGGGCACGTTATTAACTACCACCACGTACCCGCGTTTTGTTACCTCGCCATCGGGGAAATTATTATTACTTTTGCGGCATGGCATCAGTGGGAATGGCGATTCTTTTTTATATGAATACGACGGTAATACAGGGCGTTGGAGCGAGTTAGGTATTTTAGTGCGCGGCACACTAACCGATGTCAGTGCATATTTTAACGGCATACATTACGACGCCAATGGGCGTTTGCATCTCTCTTGGGTGTGGCGTGAAACACCCGATGCGGCGAGTAATCACGATATTCATTATATATACAGCGATGACGAAGGCCGCACCTGGATGAATAATGCAGGGCAATTAGTAGCGCGAATAGGGCAGCAGCCCATTACACAAAATACCGCGAACCTTAAGGTGTGGAGCATTGGGCAAAATCGAGGTTTAATTAATCAGGAATCGCAAATAATTGATTCCCAAGGACGTATTAATTTGTTGATGTCACACATGCGCGACGGCACGCCCGATCGCACCGATTTTAAAGAAGCGCGTTTACGCAGTTATGTTTTTCATTATTCGCGCAATAATAATGGCCAGTGGAGCCGCCGTGAATTACCTGGGTCATCATTTAGTTATGACCGCAATAAAATTGCAGTGGATAAACAGGATAACCTGTACGCAGTAATTAATCGCGATGGTATTTACCGGGCCACATCCGCTGCTAATGGGCAAGATTGGCGTTTAGTGTTTCCATTGGTGGATCAAAGTTTTTACGCTGAAGTACAGCTTGACCGCAAACTGTTATGGGATGAAGGTGTTTTATCGTTTGCACACTTAGCCCAGCCTGGGAAAATGCGCGTATTAAATTACCGTGCCGCAGAGCCGTTATCGGCCAATAATGTGGGTGGCGGGCCGTTGGGTTATAGTTTTTGCGCGGAGGAAAATGCCAACTGTATTTTTAATGGTTCACGCAATATTGCCTTTGGTGCCAATGGCCGTTTTTATCAGCTAAATGCTAATAATTCCATTAATTGCACCAGCGCGGCATTGGGTGAACCCATTCGCGGTTCTGTGAAGCGCTGTTATTATTCCGACGCACCTGCGAATAATTCAAATATACCTGTGGGTTATGAACTGTGCGCACAGGAGCGAGAAGTATGCCGTGTGCTGGGTGCAACTCAAGTGGCATTTGGTGCGGAAGGGCATTTTAATTATCGTTTAGTGAGCGACAATATTAATTGTACGCAGGATGAATTTGGCGAAACAAATACAGCCGCGCAAAAACGTTGTTATAAACGTGTTGCGGGGCCGGGGGCTAGTACATCTAGCAGCTCAAGTTCATCTTCATCTTCATCTTCATCAAGCAGTTCATCAAGTAGTTCAAGTTCAAGCTCATCGAGTAGTTCAAGCTCATCTTCTTCCAGCAGCTCAAGTTCATCGAATAGCTCAAGTTCATCGAGTAATTCAAACTCAAGTTCAGGCGGAGAAAGCTCAGCGGGGAGCATTGATGGTTGGTTTATTTTATTTTTATTAGTGTTTTTACCTGGGCAGTTGCAAAGGTTTAGGTTGCAAATTAAATAAAATTGGTAACTATTCAGCGCATGTAGTTCATTCTGAGAACCCGCAGGTCGGAAAAGCGCAGCGCTTTTCCGACCTATGCATAACGGTATTTTTAAATACCTCTCAGTGATGAGCTGAATAGTTAAACTCCGTTTTTAGATTTTACATGTCACACAGGGCAACCAAATATCGACGCGTAAACCGCCCAATTTTTGGTTGTGTAAATACAAACGACCGTCATGGGCTTCGATAATTTCGCGGCATAGGGCCAGGCCTAATCCCGTACCTTCGCGCTTGGTGGAATAAAACGGCAATAATGCTTGCGCCAAAACATGGGGTGCCATGCCGCTGCCTTTGTCTTCCAAGCGCATTAAATCCCATTGGGGTAGGTTTTGAATGCTCAAGGTAATGGCCTCCTGAGGCGACCCGGCCTCTATGCTATTTTTAACCAAATTAATTAATACTTGGTTTAGCTGGGTGCTATCAAAAAGTCCGGGCCGTTCAGGCGGCGGTGCGATAATGTGCAGCGGGCATAAATGTTTTAAGCCGCTCAGCCATGAGCCCCAGTTTTGGAGCTGCACATGCGGTTTCGGTAGGCGCGCTATTTGTGCGTAGGCCAATAAAAAACGCGATAAATGTTCCGTGCGCTCGCTCAAAGTGGTAAAAATTTCCGTGAGTATTTGACGCGGCTCGGGGGCAAGATTTTTTACCCATTGAATGCCACTATTCGATAAGGATTGCATGGGGCCCAAGGAATTATTCAGCTCATGGCTCAACACTCGAATGAGGTTTTTCCATGCATGCACTTCAGCGCGATTCAACGCTTGGGTGAGGGGTTTTATATGCCACAGGCTGTGAGAACAACCCAACATTTCCAGTCGTTGAAAATTTAATTGCCACGTTTCGTTAAGGCCATCGGCAGTCTCCAGTGTAATTAGTCCTTCACGTTCGTTTTTTAGCGCCCCCGCTAGGTTCGGCGCCATGTCTTCCAATACGTGGTGCCAGTCTCTGCCAACTAAAGTGTGAAAGGTGTGGCGTGTGTTATTTAATGCAAATAATTCACAGGCGGCCGGATTGCCTATTACTATTTTGCCGTGTGGATCAATTAATATCAGGGCGGAATTAATTTGCTCAAGCAGTGTTTGCAGCATAATTTCGCGCTGCTGGCCTGAAAAACGCTGTTTGCGCATGTGTTCTGCACTGAGGTTAAATTGCCTGCGCATCTGCGCAAGATCGGCGGCCTCACCCCAATCGGGCAGCGCCACGGAAAATTCACCGTCGGCAAAATGATGTAGCCCCTGTAATACACCCTGCCAGGCCCAAAAGCGCGGCGCGATAAGCCTGCGCACGATCCAATAGGTGCCAACCACATTCGCGGATAAAAACACAGCAATTGCCACCCACAGGTTATTCAATTGCCAATGGGCTATAACCCCAGCAAGCATGGCCAGGCTTTGTATCAGCAACAGGTAAATAAATAAGGCCGTAATAGTCAACGTGAAGCGCTCAACGGATGCCGTCAAATTTTTGCAGGCGTCGATAAAGTGCCTGGCGGGATAAGCCTAATAAACGCGCAGCCTCAGCATGGCTGTTGGAATTTTCTTGGGCATGGTTAATTTCTGCTTTGGATGGCTCATAAATCGGGCGCCGAGTTGCAGGCTGTGGGGGCAGGCCAAGATCCGCCGCTTCAATACAGTGATTTTTGGCCAATAACTGCGCGCGTGTTACCACATTGCTGAGCTCGCGCACGTTGCCTGGCCAATCGTAAGCTTCCAGGCTTTTACAGGCATCGGGGCTCAGCGGGCGTCCGGCTGCAAAATGCCGTGCCAGGGGCACTATGTCTTCGCGCCGCTGCGCCAAAGCAGGCAGGATTAATTCGATGAGATTAATGCGGTAATACAAGTCTTCCCGAAATTCACCGCGATTAATGGCCGCAGGTAAATCCGTATTGGTGGCGCTAATAATACGCACCTGGGCTTTGCGGGTTTGACTGGAGCCTAGGCGCTGATATTCGCCGGTTTGCATCAAGCGCAATAATTTCATCTGCCCGCTCAAGGGTAAATTGCCGATCTCATCTAAAAATAAAGTGCCACCATTGGCCTGCTCAAAAAAACCGACGCGGGTTTTTTTTAAACCGGTATAGGCGCCTACTTCGGCACCGAACATTTCCGCTTCTAATAAATCCACCGGAATTGCACCCGCATTTACCCGCACAAAGGGCCCGCTGGATACTGTGGAATTGCGTTGGATTATTTCGGCAATTTTTTCTTTTCCTGCGCCATTGGGGCCTGTAATTAAAATGGGCACATCCGCCTTGGCAACTTGCAAGGCGGTATTAATTAATTGCTGTATGTTATCGGACGCGTACACCAAACCGCATAAATCGTGTGTTTGTGCCAACTGCTCACGGCTGCGTTTTTTTTCGGCGGCAGTATGTTGCAGTGTTAAATGATCCTGGCGCTGCAGTTGGCTGATATCGGCCAGTTCCAATAAATTGCCGACGCTGGCTAATAAACGGTTATCGTCCCAGGGTTTAGCTAAATAATCGGCAGCACCGGCTTTAACTAATTCCACAGCACCACTTAAATCTGCCCAACCGGTGAGTAAAATGATGGGTAGATCCGGGTTTTGCGCGCGCAAGGCATAAAATAAAGCTTTGCCCTCTTCACCGGAGGTGGTATCCCGATGAAAATTCATATCGGCAATCACTAGGTCTACGGATTGGGCCTGATGAATATGTAGGGCTTCTTCGGGACTTGATGCGCATAAGCAGCGGTAATTACGCAGACTAAATAATATTTTCAGCGCGGTAATTACCGCCGGGTTGTCATCCACTAATAGGATGGTTTCCATAAAGAAGCCTTTTTAGGGTTTAGTGTATCGGCAGGTAATAACCAGGCAATAACCAGGCTATTGGCTGCGTGTTGCAAGGCTTGGCGGTACAAGGCTGGCCCGCCAGGCGGGGCCTGCTGCGGAGGCGAGAATTAAGGCCAACAATGCCAATAGGGTAATACTCAAATACGCAGGTGACATAGCCGGGAAATCGACCGCCACACTGCAAATAAGCCGATTTAAACCCAAAGCTAAACCAACGCCGATGCCGATGCCGGGTAATGCCATCAAAATATTTTGCTGCAGAATTAAACCAATTATTTGCCAGCGGCTAGCGCCAAGGGCGCGGCGAATACCCAGGTTTTTTCGCTGTTGATTGACCCAAAATAACGATTGTCCAGCAATGGTAATCACTACAATACAACATAAAAATATTAGAAAAACCACCATTAAACCGGCATATACCTTTAGTGTTCCAAATGTATCGGTATACAACTGCGGCAGTAATTCGAATTCTAACAGCAAGCCACTCGTGTGAACGGCTTCAAGGCTTGCGCGAATGGCATTTTTTAGTTCGGGCGTAGGGGACGGCGTGCGACTGCGGATGATATACCGCCACTCCGAACTGATTTCGTCAAAGCCCGGTTCAAATACGGTTAGTTCGGCGGTTCCTTTAAAATCAAAGGAAAATCCACCCCAATCTTGGGTGATACCCACTATCTGCACCGGCCTGTTGTTGTGATAGATGATTTTGTCTAAAGCGTTTTCGGGTGACGTGAATAATGCTTTGGCAGCCGCTTGGCTCACAATAATACTTTTAACCGCCTCCGTGCCCTGGGGCATGTCGGCAGCGGTTAAATCTCGGCCCAAAATTAACGGCAAATTTAAGGTCGTTAAAATTTCTGGGGACACCCGTGCGCTGTGCAATTTGGTTTTGGCCGCTTGCGGGTTCGCCTGGTGGCTGATTTCATAAGGGGTGGATTGGTGGGATAGCGGCGCCCAACGCACTGCTGCCACAGCTGCCACATCGGCGATTTGCGTTAATCGCGCTAAGTCACGGCGCACCTGTTGGTAGCTGCTGCCCTGTGCATTGGTTGGACGTAAAAATACGGTCATCAGCGGTTCAATCTCAATTCCCACCGGAAATGTGGATAAGCGCATAAGCTGGTGGGAGGAAAAACTCAAATTGCTAACCAGTGCTGTGGCAAAGGCCATTTGCACAACAATCAAACATAAACTGATTTTACGGCGCATTAAACTGCGTATATTCGGGCCGAGTTGTGACATTTCAGACTCCTAAGAATTTTTTAATTGTTGTGCAATAGGTGTGCGGCAAATTTGCCAGGCCGGATAAATACCCGCTAATAAAGTGGCACATAGGCCGACAAGCAGAGTAAGTGTCATTACGTGGGAATCCAAAACAAAAGTTGCATGTGCGGAATTGCCATACCCTTTTAAGCTATTTTTCAGCAGCAATAATCCCCCTTGCGTCAGCGCCAAACCCAATAATCCGCCTGCTAAACCCAAAAATGCGGATTCCAATAAATGTTGATTAAAAATATTCCAACGACTAGCACCCAGTGCGCGTCGAATACCTACCTGGGGTGCATGGCGGATAAATTTTGCTAATAACAATGTGATGGCATTTATTAGGCACATAATTAATAACCCTTGGCCGACCAGACTGAATAAATAAAATTCCGAGCGATCCTGCCGATTGATATGTATCACTTCCTCCGGGGAGGATAGGGCATAGCGCAGTGGCCGAGGATAACGTCCAATGGTTTTTTGTTCGCTGATAAAACTGGCTACAAAATCCCCGTAAGCCGCTTTATCCTCCGCCTTATTAAATTCCACCCATAGGCTCAACCACTGGCAGGTGCCTTTTGTTAAGGTATTTTCCGGTGAGCCGTAATCGGTTATATCGTCTGGGCAGTCGCGGCGATTCCAGGGGTGAATCGTGCGGTGTTCAACCAACTGCAGTGGCACAAATACCTGTTGTGTGATCCCTAATGGGCCATCGATATTTTCAATTTTAGCGGCACTGCGGTGCCAAGGTTTTAAAACACCGGTTACATCAAACACTATGCCTTCTAATAAAACCTGGCGGCCAACGCTATTTTCTCCATTAAATAACCGCTGGTTTATTTCGTGGGTTAACACCATCTGTGGTTGAAATTGTTGGTCTGCTGTTTTGGCCCAAGGCCCGCCAAAGGTAAACGCTGTTTCAAACAAACCGAAATAATCTCGGCTGGTGAGCTGAGCAAATACCATACTCGAAGGCAAACGCATATCCGGCAGATTTAACGTGCCGCCCCAATGGGCGATGGGAACGTTATAGCGCGCAATGGATGACGTTGATAACGCCTTATAATCCCGGTAGCTGATTAAATTCGACATTTGATTAAGCTGGTAACCTGGAAAGGCTTCTCGCGCGTGCCACGCGTCAGTTTGCACTAGGGCTACGCGGTCATTTTTAGAGCTAAATGGGTTGTGCTGCATCGCGTGGTGGGAGGTGTAGGTCACCATAGCGGCTGCGACCCCAAAGGCTAATGTAGCGATAATAAGTGCGCACAGCGCCGGTGTTTTGGTAATTGAGCGCCAGGCCAGCTGGCATTGATAAATCCACATAAATTACTCCTTAAGCCCGCACATCGGCGACCTGGCCGTCGATAATATGCAATCGTCGCGGCGCGCGGCGCGCTAAATCAGCATCGTGGGTCACCATCACAATGGTCGCCCCCTGGGCATTTAATTCTTCCAATAAATTCATAATTTGCCGCGCCATTTGCGAATCTAAATTACCGGTGGGCTCATCGGCCAGTAAAAAACTCGGGTTGCCGGCCAATGCACGGGCAACGGCGACGCGCTGTTGTTGGCCGCCGGAGAGTTGTGAGGGCAGGTGGTGGGTGCGCCCGCTCAAACCCACTTGATTTAATGCCGCAGTAATACGTGCTTTGCGCTCTTTTTTGGTTAAACCACGATAACGCAGCGGAACATCTAGATTATCCCAAATGGATAAATCACCAATTAAATTAAAACTTTGAAAAATAAAACCAATTTTCTGATTGCGCAGCCGCGATAGGGCTGCATCATTCAGGCCTTTCACTGATGTGCCATCGAGCCAATACTCCCCGCTGCTGGGATTTTCTAATAATCCTGCCAGATTTAAAAATGTGGTTTTTCCCGAACCGGATGGGCCGGTAACGGTAATAAATTCCCCAGCTTTCACCTCTAAATTAAAATCCGCCAGAGCGCGGGTTTCCACCATGTCGGTACGGTAATATTTATTTAAATTCTGCATGTGCAAAATGGCTTGGCTCATCGGCATAGCTCCAAAGTGGTGTGTTTTAATTTTTTAGGGCACCTTGAAAAATTATTTTTAGTGCCCTCGCTTCGTTAATTATGTGCTCAATCGGCATATTTATATGCGCGGATGGTGTCATTGTTCAGGGTGGTGAATGTAAAAAAACGAATTTTGTTTGTGCAATTTTTATTGAATGGCTCCTTGCACGCTGAGCGCGGGTTACGCCTGCGGCTAACCCACCCTACAGGCAGTGCTGAGTAGTTAATTAATTATTAATAAATAAGCGATCAACGTCGCGCAGCGCACTGGTGTCCGAGATAATTATTGCATCGCCTTCGTTTAATCCGTGCTGCACCTCAACCTGGCTAATGCCGCGAGCACCGATGCGCACCGGTGTGCGTTGCGCCATTTGGCCATTAACGATAAATAGACTTTTGCCTTGATCGGCATCCAGGTACAAACCGGCGGGAATAATTAATACCTGGGATTTTTGCTCCAGCAGAATCTGCGCGCTCACCCGTTGGTTTTGACGTAAATTTTCCGGCTGCATGCCGCTAAAGCCCAGCCGCACGTTAATTTGTCCACCGCTCACTTCGGGTGCTATAGCGACAATAGTGCCTTGATGGGGTTGCCGGTCCAGAATTAACGTCACCGGCATGCTCGGACGAATGTCCCGCGCGTAATGTTCTGCAACATCGGCTTCCACTTCAAAGCGCGATAAATCCACAACCGTAATTAAAGCGCCGAGCGCACTCACCGCTGCTTGTTGTTTCAGTATTAACGAACTGACCTGTCCGTTTACCGGCGAGACCATACGCAATGCTTGCATGCGGCGGGAAAATTCTTTCACCACCGCTTCTTGGCTGTGTACTTGCTGCTGCAAACCCTTGCGTTGATTTTGCGTAATATCGCGATTAATTTGTTGCATACTCGGCAACTGTGCGGCACTCATCTGGCTCAGCTGTAAGGCTTCTTCGGCTTTTTCATATTCCAAGCGGGAGACAAAATGTTCGGCAAATCCTTGTTGAAAGCGCGCGAAATTGCGCAGGCTGGCGCGCAGCTCCAATTGAGATTTTTCCTGCGCTTGTCGATCCATCACCGCATTGTATTGAAGGGTTAATTCAATTTGTGTCAGTTGAGCTTTTAATTGCTCTAACTGCGCATTCGCCTGGGTAAATTCACTGTTCAGGCTAGGGCTTTCGATGGTCAACAATAAATCGCCTTGTTTTATCGGGTCACCGGCTTTGACGTGATACGTCACGATACCTTCTGCACTGCTGTAGAGGGTTGGGCTATTGGCCACAACTAAGGAGCCCTCTATGGCAAATTCCCGTCGTAAATCACCGCGTATTACCTCGGCAAAACGCAAGTGTTCACGCGGCAGGCTGCGCTGAGCTTTTAATTGGCTGATCCAATCCTGGGATAACCAGGCCAGCAGACTCACAACGCCAACACCTGTCGCCACGGCCAAGACCAACAGGCCCAACCTGTTAGGGCGTTGGAGCATACGATCCTGATTTAATCGGCTCTCTATGGCGGCTATGGCAGTGATGGCGGTGGACATGGTTTAGGCACAATGAATATTGAGGTCGATAGACAATAGCTAAATCAGTGCCATGTTTTTAACGCTTTGATTTTACATGTTTATTTTTTTAAATATGCCGCTAAAACTGTCCGTAAATACTGTCCGCACGCTGAAGCGGACAGTGATTTTTGTAACTATTCATCACAATTTGGTCATCACAATTTGGTCAGCCATTCAGTAGCTTGTACGCAAGTACCGACATCGGGCGCAAGCCCGACCGACCGACGCAAGTACCCTGCGGCAATGTCATTAATTTAAAATTATGGCTCATTGTAGGGACGCGATTCATCGCGCCTGAAGAGACACCCATCGCCTGAAGTGGGCGCAATAAATTGCGTCTCTACGTCATCGTAGGTTTAGTCAGGTTTGTGCTCAATGTCGGGTTGAAACCCGACCCACCGTGGAAAACAGGTTCAAAGCTTGAGCGGCTATGGATTTAATTTAGCCTTATTAGATGCGGGAATTAATATCACTTCGCGATTATTCGCGGCGTATTGCGCGTGTAAATTGAGCGGTTGGCACAGTGCGGCCAGGGTGGTTTTAAGGTCCCCGAGTTGGATAACCGCTGTAATATCTTTATCCCCCATTGCAGCATCGGATAATGAAATTTTTACCGCAAAATAACGGTTAAGCTCGCTGACCACCAATGCGAGTTTTTGTTTTTGATACACCAATTGTTTATCTCGCCAGGCTAGGGCTGTTTTGGCATTTAAGGGTTTGGGGTTGTCGCCATTGTGGGCTTGTTGTAACGATAATTGTTGATTGTTGTTTAATTCAACCAACGCGGAAAATTCTTGCTTGGAAGTCGGTTTTTTACCTAAGGCCACTCGGCCTTCTAATACGGTAACGGTGGCATCACTTTGTTGTTGGCGTACCGAAAAATGGGTGCCTACCACGCGCACCATGCCAAATTCGGTGAGCACGTCAAAGGGGCGCTGAGGGTTTGATTGCACATCAAAATAAACTTCCCCACGTATAAGATTCGCTATGCGGCGCCCTTGGGTATATTCCACGTCCACTTGGCTATTGGTGTTCAGTAAAAGTTGGCTGCCGTCTTCTAATGTTACTTGGCGTTGCTCGCCCACTGCGCTGACTAAATGATAACGCGTAGGTGATGTGCGAAGAGTAAAAACTCCGATGGCAATTATTATAAATAGGGCGCAATAGGCTGCGGCCCAGTTACCCGACCAATTACCGAAGGGCCAAACCATATTGCCGAATGGCCAGGCCCCATTACCAAATGGCCAGGCCAAAGCGGGTTTTTGAGTTTTATTCGTGCGTGCGAGGGCGGGGTTTGAAGTATTGGCATTTGCACTGCGCGTTAAGGTGTCGACTATATCGGCCTGCTGCCATAGGTGTTCTGCGCGAATATAAGCGGCTTGGTGTGCGGAGGAAGCCTGTAGCCATGCTAAAAAGGCGTCTTCTTGCGCCTTGGGTAAGGGCGCGCCAGAATTTAATCTCACTAACCAAGCCAGGGCTTGGTCATCTAATAGGGTGTGGTGTGTGCTGGACATTACTCACATACCTCGGGTAAATGTTCGCGCAGACACTTTAATACTTTAATTATGTGTTTTTCAACGGTGCTCTCGGTGATGTTTAATTGTTCGCTGATTTCTCGGTAGGTTTTTTCCTGTATTCGGCTTAATAAAAATGTGCGGCGGTATTTTTCTGGCAGTTGGTTTAATGCAGCTTCCAGGCGTACAAGATTTTGTTGTGCGAATACCCGCCGCTCTGGTGAAATCACATCGGCGGTTTCAGAATCTTTTACTTCATCCAGTGAAATCATTGAGGGTTCTTGTCGTTGTTGGCGCAATCGATTCAGCGCTAGGTTGTTGGCTGTTTTATATAAATACGCTTTGGGGTTTTTTAGTTGGTCTATGTTATTTGCGCGCAAAATATTATGGAATGCATCTTGTACTATATCTTCCGCTTCTTGTGGTGCCCTATGAAATTTAGCAGCAATTAATGCGCGAATGTCCGCGTAGTGGGTTTGGAATAATAGTAAAAATGGGTTTGCTTCCGGCATCAGAATTTCAGCCTCAGCGCGCCTAAAATGCTGCGCTCTTCTGCAATGTTTGGCCGCACACCTGCGACAAATGCAGCGTAGTAATACTCATTGGTTGCATTTTTAACGGATAGTTTAAATTCCGCAGGTTTGCCCCAAAACGAATTGAGGTAAGTTAAGTGTATATCGACTGTGGCGAAGTAGGGGATCTCTAGTTTTTCATTCGCAGAATTAATTTTATCGCCGAAGGTGCTGCTCATGCGGCTGCCCAAATAACTCACACCTAAATCACATGCCCAGTGGGAATTAAATTTATAGTGGGCAAATAGGCTGGCGGAGTGGCTGGCGATGTCGGGGACTGGCTCGCCTTTCTGTTTGCCGGATTCTATAGCGGCATCTAAGAAGGCAATGCTTGTCATCACATCGAGTTTTGGGCTGGCTTGCCAGGTTAAATCAAGATCCACACCCTGCACCGATTGGTCGTAAAAACTCAGTGAGTTGAGTTTATCCAGTTGGGTGGTAATTTCTGAAATATCTTTTTTAGTGATTTTATATAAGCCCAGGCTGGATAAAAGTCGCCCGTCAAATAATAAAGATTTAACACCTACTTCAAATTGGTTGGAGGTTTCTGGCAGGGCATTTTTGGCGTCCGGGGCATCAACGCGGTAATTGGCGCGCACCGCTTCGCTGTAATTAAAATACCAAGAGTTGGCCTCAGAAGGTTTGTAGACAAAACCCACTTGGGAAGAGAAATCGTGGTAGCTTGGCAGCGTGTATTTAGCGCCGGGGTTGGTTGCGCTGGAGGTTGTATCGTTTGAAACTGCCGGAATATCTGAAGATTTGAAATAGGTTAAATCGCCATTTATTTCGCTGTAGCGGCCGCCCAAGGACACAACCCAGCTGTCGTTTAACGTGATTGAGTCGGAAAAAAACACGCCTTTATCTTCAGCGATTAATTTTGATGCTTGCCTGCGCAGGCTGCCTATTTGGCGGTCGGCAGCAAAAAGTTTATTGGCAATATCATTCATCACGGTATCAAATTGAGACGATTTCCATTCCTGCGAGTAAAACCAACTCGTCACTTCTGAAATATATTCTTTAAATAAATCTTGTTTGAACCAGTCAATGCCGAACGACAGTTTGTGTTCCATTGAAAATAATTCAGTGTCGCCATTTAAATGTATGGCTGCGTGGTCGCCGGATTCTTCACCGGTTTCGGCGTATAAACTTTGAATGTTTCCGACGGTAAAAGACCAGTCGTTGCCACGGCGAATAATATTAAGTGGTACCGCAACGCGGCCGCCCAGGGGCATGACTAAAATGTTTTCACCTACGGCCTGCCCTTTTAGTAATACGTTGGTGTTGGTTAAGGTGTCGCTGCTGGTGCGCACGCCTTTGCGGGTTTCGCGGTGTTGTTTGGCTTCTAGGCCCAGTTGCCAGTTGGGCGAAAGTTCGTAATTAAATTCGGTTGTGAAAAATTGAAAACGGGTATCAAACTTTGGGCTGCGCTCAGGGTAGGTTTGATAAAAACGCGCAATGGATTCGTTGTTGGTATCCGACATTTGGTAATTGTGTTGCCAGTGATAATTCAGTGCTAATTGAGCCTGCTCTGTGGGGTTCCAGGTAATAGAGGGGGTAATTAATTGGCGGTGAATATCGCTGACATCACCTGCATGATCTTGTTTGTGATCGGCAATAATTAAACGGGTATCAATAGTTTCGCGGTGGCTGTTGGCATCTACGGATAAGCGTTTTTTCCCTAGGGTGCCAGTTGCTATTTCGCTGTGTATAAAAGATGTGTCGGTTGGTTTTTTAGCAATAAAATTCAGTGTGCCGCCGGGTTCGGCTTGGCCGAATAAAACCGTTGCAGGGCCTTTTAGAATTTCGATGCGTTCAATGCTTTCGGGCATTAATTTTAGGCCGGTGGTATCACCCAGGCGGTAGCCATCTAAAAATAGGGCGCTGCGGTGAAACCCGCGAATAAAAATATCGTCGTTGGTATCGGATAAACCATCTGCGGGCATTACGCCGCTGGCATATTTTAAAACTTCGGAAAAATCTTCGGTTTGTTGGTCGGCAATTAATTGCTGCGGTAAAACATTGGCAAAACGCACGGAGTCAAAATAAGCCACGCGGGCTTGTTGTTGGCTGTTGCTCACCGTGGTGTAACGAAAGGGGTACATTAAATACCCAATAACTACTACTTCCTCTATGGGCTGTGTGGCGGGTGTTGTTGCTGTAGCGGGGGCAGGTGTGGGGAGGATAGGTTTGGTGTGAATTAAATAGGAGCCGGTTTGCGGTTGGAAACTAAACGCTAATTGTGTGCCGGTTAATAATTGAGCCAGGGCCTGTTCAACGTTTAGGCGGCCATTGACGGGGTGGCTTTGCAGTTCTGCGACTAATGAATCTTCAACAATGACCGTGGTATGTGCCTGTAGCGCAAACTCAATAAGGCTTGCGGCGAGGGTTTGTGTGGGCAGGTCGAAGTGTTTGGTTTTGGCGTCGGGGGCCGCAATAGCGAGACAAAAAGATGTCGCCGAAAGCGTTAACAACAATAAGCTTAAACGCAGATATAAAAACATAGCCTAGCGGGCCACAGCGTTATTACAGGTATTAGGTGTCACCAAGCGTCTCCTTTGGTTTTTTGGCTCAAGGGATGAGCTGAGGTGGCAATATAACGATAACTTACGGCTTTACCCACCCCCATTAATGGGGCAATTTTTAAATCTGGGCGCTCTCAGGCATTTTGTGTTTTTAACCGATAAATTGCAGCGGTATCAATGACCGACTGAGTACGAAAATAATGAAGCGAGCACGCGAAAAGTGGATTTTCGGAAGTGCCCTTAAGTTTAATGCCCCAAAATACTCAACCCATAAACCCACGCATCCTCTCCTCCTTTGGCCCCAGGGTAATAACCCTTGCGCACACCCAGTTGGTTAAACCCTAAGGATTCATACAGGGCCACGGCGGCTTGGTTGGAGGGGCGTACTTCGAGGAAAAATTCCTCTGCATGGCCGCTGAGTTGTTCGATGAGTGTGCTGAGCAATAAACGGCCCAGCCCCTGGCCTTGGTGTTTTTTAGCCACGGTGATTAACAATAATTCCGCTTCCACCGAGGCGAGGCTAACAAAGGCGTGGGCGATGAGTTGCTGCTGAAAAAATAGGCCCACACCGCGATGGCTGTTGAGCAGGGAGCTTTGAAGGTGGGTGCGGCTCCAGGGGTGCTGGCTGCTGCTGTGTTCAAGTGTGTTTATATCGTCAAGTTGTTCAGGGCTTAGGGCAGCAAAACGGAGTGTGCCTAGTGCGCAGGTGAGTTGGGTGGGAATGAAGGGCGCCACGCTTGTTACCTTATTGGCTGCAATTGCTGCCAGATACGGGCTTTTAGTGCCGGTTGCCGCAGTAGCTGAGCTAGGCTCGGCAGTAATAAACAGCGGTTGCTAGGGTGCGGCAGTGTGCCTGCCGCCAGGCGCTCGGCGTAGTCGAAGGGGCCTTGGGTGCAGGCGTTGTAGGCCGCCTCGCCCATTAGGATCAGGCGCTCACCTTTTTGCAGGCGCGGCGCAAGAAAGCTGTGCAGCATGTCGCGGGCTTGTGCCCAGTCTTGGGTTTGAAGGGGGGATTCCACCGGCGGCCAGTTGATCACTTCGGCTTTTGCGGGTTCTTTTATATTCAATGCATGTAACAGGTTGTGCAGCAGGGCATCGGTGGGCAGCGCTTGTTGGCTTTGGCGCGAGTCGATCCACAGCCAGCCGTCTACATGCCACACGGTAAGCGCAAAGCGCAGTACCCGTTGCGTGGGCACCAAGCTGCTGGCCGCGTGTTTGGGCGGCTCAGCCCTCGATGGCGGAGTGGCTTCGGGTGTGATCAGGCGTTGAGTGACCTGTTCTACAAGTTCGGCCACAGGCTGCATATTCGTTGCTGGTGATGGATGCAATGGGGCCGCAGGGATTGCCTGCGTTATTGGCGCGGGCGGTGGCGTTTTTGTTGAAGAATCCGTGCGAACCAGTGCCAGGGACGCTTTAGCACCGGGCAGCTGTTTGCGCGGCACAAACTGCTCAATGCCGAGGGCATCGAGGTATTCCATGCGGCGCTGTTCGGTCACTTTTTATACTCCGTCGTGCTGTGGGTGCGAGCGTTTACGGCCTGCATCCAGCAAGTTCAAGGCGTGTAAATAGGCTTTGGCGGAGGCGGCTACTATGTCGGTGTCTGAGCCGATGCCGTTCACAATATGCCCCTTGCGCTCCAGCCGCACAGTCACTTCGCCCTGGCTGTCGGTGCCGGAGGTGATGGCGTTGACGGAGTAGAGTTGTAAATGGCTGTGGCTATCGGCGATTTGTTCGATGGCTTTGTAGCTGGCATCCACCGGGCCAGACCCCTCAGCCGTGGCGCGCTTAAGTTCACCATCCACCCTAAGTGTTATCTGTGCTTTGGGTGTGATGCCGGTTTTGCTGCACACTTCTAAGTCCACTAATTCGTAGTGTTCTGATACGCACTGCTCGCTGCCGTGGCTGATTAAACTGTGCAGATCTTCATCGAAGATTTCAGTTTTTTTATCGGCCAGGGCTTTGAAACGTTTGAACACGTCGTCCAATTCTTCTTGCGTGGCGAAGCTGATGCCGAGCTCTTCAAAGCGTGCTTTTACGGCGGCACGGCCTGAAAGTTTACCCAGCACCAATTTGTTGGTGTGCCA
>JBEGTZ010000274.1:0-9283 GCA_041179125.1 Pseudomonadota bacterium
TGAAGCATTACATTTGCAACCGGGCGATATAGATGGGCAGCGATTGCGCGTACATATCCGCAACGGTAAAGGCCACAAAGATCGTTTTGTGATTTTGCCGGAAATCACTTATCAATTATTACGTGTATTTTGGGCAACACATAAAAACAAAAACTGGATTTTCCCCAGCCGCGATCCGGTGCGACACCCCGGCCCTATGGATCGCGGCTCCGCGCAAAAAGCTATGGCGCAAGCAACTAAAGCTGCAAATATTCACAAACGTGTTTCGATCCATAACTTACGCCACAGCTACGCGACACACTGCCTGGAATTCGGCATGGATTTACGCAGCATTCAAGAATTACTCGGCCACGACAGCCCCACCACCACGGCACGGTATACACAATTAACACAAACTATTCAGAAGAATAATGACGCATTAATTCAATTGTTAATGCAAGGGCTGCATGCCCCTTCGCTCACCACAAAAAATGCAGATAAAAAAAGTGAGGGAGAATTATGATTAAAATGGCCGCATTAATTAATCATTGCACCGACGATTTTAATCAACACTTTGGTGCGCGCTTACAACCCATGCACCGCCGCGCACTGGATGCCATGCTCGCCTGTAAAAGCCAATGCGGTGAATGTCTGATGGCCTGCGAGCACTGCAACGATCAAAAGTGGATTGCGCTTTCCTGCGGGCACAGAGCCTGCCCGCAGTGCCAGGTTAATTTAGCTCGTTGGGGTGATAACCCCAACATTCCATCTTGCGGCGAGAAACAGTTAAGTTTGCGCCTTTATTTATGCTCGGCTTTGTGCTGGCGGATGGCTGGAATGTTGGGGTTCGCAAGCTCACCGCCAACCTACATTTAACCCAGCCTACGTGGTTATGCTTGTTTAGGGTGTGAGGCTGTTTGGAGCGTGCTGAAGGCTGCCGCGACGGCCTTCACACCCGCTTGACCTACTGCATTACCCCGTTGCCGAGGCTTTGAGTGGAGTTGCCGAGGCTTTGAGTGGGGTTGCCGCACCCAATAGGTGCGCTGCCGAGGCTTTTAGTGAGGCTATCGAGGCTTTTAGTGAGGTTGCCGAGGCTTTGAGTGAGGCTGTCGAGGCTTTGAGTGGGGTCGCCGCACCGAATGGCTGCTCTTGCGAGGCTTTTTGCTTCTTTTTGGCACCTATTTGGTGCTGCGCAGGGGCTTTTGCCTGCGGCGGAACCCGCGCTACCCGCTGCAACATCGGCCCGAACCGCCCTAGCCTGGCGGTTTTACTGGGCGATGAGTTGGCGCGGAACCCGTTTTTGCGCTACAACCGTATTTCTGTACAAAAAGCAGCCGAGTTGGCGCCTGGCTCATCCTTGAAGTGTGATCGTGACGTTTTTTCTGCGCTTCGGGCCTGGAAAAACGTGTTCTAAATCACACAAGGTACCTTGGCGCGTGTGGCGATGGGGTGGAACCTTGGTTAGAATCGAAACAGGCACCGGCTTTTGGCTATGTTTTTTGCATCATTTTTTAGGTGCCCTGACACGGCAAATGACTGCGGTGTTTGAAAATCGTGACCTTAAACCTAAAAACCCAGTTGGATCACCCAAGTCTGCGCAACCCCTTGAGGCGTCTAGCAAAAGTTAAAAAATTCGCACAATCAATAAGGTTGTCCTTCATTTTTAACTTTCACTATTCGCACCAATGGCTTACACAGATTTTGAGCGCTCAATTGAGGTTTCTAGGTTAAAAATGTTTTAGGGTGATGCGCAGCCTAACGGGAAGTCGCTGTGGAACTACCTCTTTTGGACAATAGGAGCCATGCGCCGCATTCGAACATTGGATGCCATGCGCACTCCGACTGGCATTTAACCTATCAAACGCAGCTGAACATGGCTGCGGTTTTTAGGCTTAAGCTGCCCCCAACGTAGGCTTAGCCAATATATGTTACTTATCCGTCCCTATTTGCTGTCATCAGTCGTGTTTCTTTCGGCCTGTAGTCTTCAAACGCTTCAAACCAAACCGCCTGAAGCCGCTGCCAAAGCCCCCACGCCTAGCCCCGCAGCGGTAATTCCGCCCGCACCCGCGCCGCAACCCAATGAAACCCTGGTATCACTCACTACATCCGAAACCACTGCGCCTTCAAGCTCAGACCTTTGGGGCCGTATGCGCAAAGGCTTTAGCCTGCCCCCAGCACCGGCGGGCAAACTGCAAAATGGGCTGGGCGTTTACGGTCGCTACCCTTCATTTATGAATGGTGTAAGCCAGCGCGGCAGCCGTTTTATGTTTTATGTGGTGGATGAGCTAGAAAAACGCAACATGCCCTTAGAGTTTGCGCTCATTCCCGTTATTGAAAGCGCCTACGACCCCAAAGCGCGCTCCCCGGCTGGCCCGGCTGGCCTTTGGCAAATGATGGACGGTACCGGCAAGGTTTTAGGCCTTAAACGCACCGCCTCTTACGATGGGCGCCACGATGTGGTCGCCAGCACCGATGCGGCCATCAACTATTTACAACGCCTGGGCGCGAAATTTAACGGCGACTGGTACCTTGCGCTTGCCGCCTACAATTGCGGTGAGCTGCATGTTACCCGCGCGGTGGCGCACAACCGCGCCAAGGGTTTGCCAATTGATTTTTGGTCTTTGAACCTGCCTGCGCATACCAAAACCTACATTCCCAAAATATTGGCCATCCGCGAGATCATCAACGCACCGGCAAAATATAAGGTCGATCTACACCCCATCCCTAACCGTCCCTACTTTGCCAAAGTGAACGTAGCCTCTGCCATCAGCCTTTCGGCAGCGGCCAGTGTTTCGGGGGTTGATATAAAAGACTTGCAAGCGCTTAACCCTGCGCTGTCTCGGGCGGCTACCGATCCTCTGGTCACAAAAAACCTATTGGTACCGGCCTCGGCGGCGCAATCTTTCGCCAGCGCTATTAATAATGTTGCCGACAAAAACCTACTCAACCCCAAACAGGATGCGGTGGTGAGCGCGGCTATGCCCGCCACAGTAACAGCCCAAAATAGCCAATCCGGCACTGGGAAAATTACCCATGAGTTGAAGAAGGGGGAATCCCTGTGGTCGATCAGCCGACGCTACAAAGTCTCCATTGAACAGATTGCGCAATGGAACAACATCAAGCCCAACCAGAATATGAAGCCTGGCAAACAGTTGATTATCTGGCCGCGCTAAGCGTTTCTCACAACGCCAACAGGCCGCACCTTGGGCGCCGACACCCGGCACAGGTTGCTCTGTGCCTGCAACGCAAAATGGCGGAAGCTCTCGAAGATGTCCTGTGACACTGCCCCGCCAAAACCGCCTCTATCCGCATAGAAAATCGCAGGTTTACGGCCATTAACATCCAGGGCGAACAACAAACACTCCTGCTCGCCCAAGCAGCCAATAATCGGAATGGAATCCGACAGCGCGCTTAGGCGTTTTAGCTCGTGGTCTTTAAACCAAACTGCCCCGCCGGTGCGGATGGCCTGGGTGAAGAGGTTCTCGCAAAACGGATTGGCATCAAAATCAAATTGTTGTTTCCACTGCTCGGTGCCCTGCCCCAACACAAACTTGGCAGATACCCGGTGGTTTTGGATAAAAGCCAGCACAACACGCTCAAGCCCAATACCCCGATGCATACCTTCAATAACCATTTTGAAGATGGTATTCACATCCTGAGCCTCCGCATTGGCGGCGCCCAGCTCACGCAAAATATTCAACTGCACCTGGGGATCCGGCTGTAACACCCGCCCGATCGCCAAGGTTCTTGAGGTATCCATACGATGGTCGCGCCCTGGAATCAGCGCACACAACTCCTGGGCGCCGTATTTTAAGGCAATCTCCGCCGCCTGCTCCGCACCATCTAGCACCCAAATAAGCGCAATAGAAGGATCAACCTGGCTCAACTCGGCAATTTCATTCACGATCGCCTGCATTTGCGGGCTTTCCCACCCCAATGGCGCAGCCTGGCTAATGCGCTCAGCCAATAAAATAACCTGCACTTTGCGCGATGGCGCCTCCATGTCCCCCGCCTCTAAAGATTCCACCAGGGGGGAGCCGAGCTTCCAGTGTTTTGCCAAACCGAGGGAAATTTCTTTAAAACCGGTGCCCAAATAAGCCCGCGCATAGGCATCACGCTTTTTTGTGTCCGCATTGAGTAATTGTTGGCGCTCCGGCGTGAGTTTTTCACAAGACCAAAACGCCATCTCACCCAGGTGATGCAGCAAGGCGGCCACAAATACTTCTTCAGCGGCCTGTTCATCAAAACGCATAATCAAATTTTTGGCCTGATTCGCCGCGTGAAAGCCTTTCGCCATCAGCTGCAATAGGTGAGTTTTGGGGCCTTTGGCCATCAGGGAGTCTATAAATAGCACCGAGATGGAAATCGCCCGCATCCCCTTAACCCCCAACAGGGAGATGGCCCGGCTGACGGTGTTAATGGGCGCGCGGCCATGATTGTGAACCACACTATTGGCCACGCGTAATACATGGGATGTTAAATGTGGGTCGCGCAGAATCACCTCGCCCATCTGATGCAGCGTCGCGTCATCTGAGCCGGTTAATTTGTTCAATTCCGCCACTACATCACTGGCCACCGGCATAGACTGCAACGACAGTTTTTTAACCCAAGCCTCAACCCCTTTAATCGCCATGCCACCCCCTAACAAACCCTGATCCAGAAACTTTTGTTGATTCAGTAAGCATAGGCCAATCGGTAGAAAGTATTTGGCGCCAATGTCATCCAAACAGTCAGCAAGGGAGAATTCTCTTATCAGCGGGTTGGACCCGGCTCAAAACCTAATCATTGGCAAGATAAAAAGGGGGTTAGGCTGGTGGCTTAGGCGGCTTTTTACAGCAAAATCCAATCGAAAATCGACAGAAAAAATTAACCGCAAGGCGAGTTCAGGCGCATTTTAGGATTGAAAAACACTACGCCTTGACATTTCAAAATTACCAATTGGCCTAAAGTTTGCTTTTTTGATGCGCTAAAAGCGTTGCTTGTGCCGTAGCTCCTGACTAGAATTGATTCATGCACTAAGCCTGCCCTGCGCAGGCTTAGCTCCTAGATGACGTGTTACGAGCTACCGTTCTATGAAGCAATCCTTACAGCTTAAAATGGGCCAGTCACTCACCATGACGCCCCAGTTGCAACAGGCCATCCGCTTGCTGCAATTATCCACCCTCGATTTACAAGCCGAAATTCAAGAAGTACTCGATAACAACCCCATGCTAGAAGTCTCCGAAGACGGCGGCCCAATTGACCTGCCCAACGACATCAACGTGGATTTCTCCAGCGAAATATACAGCCACGCTGAAGCCTCTCCAGAAGCAGGCGACCACCACGCAACCGACAGCGCTTCCGATATAGGTTCAGACAGCGGCAGCGACACCTTCGACAGCGCCACCACCAGCCTCAGCGACTGGAATGACACCATCCCCACAGACCTCGCCGTGGACACCAGCTGGGACGATATTTACCAGTCCGGCCCTACAGGCACCGGCCTTGCCAAGCCCGACAACGAAGACATGGATTTTGAATCCCGTCGCGGCTCTACCGAATCCTTGCAAGACCACCTCTACTGGCAGCTCAACCTCACACCCATGTCCCCTACGGATTTCGCCGTAGCCGAAGCCATCATTGACGCAGTAGAGCCATCCGGCATGTTATGCCAGAGCATCGACGACATTTTTGAAGGCCTACAAAATGAATTCCCGGAGCTAGAACGGGATGAAGTCATCGCCGTATTGCACCGCGTACAACAGTTCGACCCGGTAGGCGTGGCGGCGCAAAACCTCAGTGAATCCCTGATTATCCAACTGCGCCAATTGCCCGAAGGCACACCCGGCTGGGATACGGCCTACGACATAGCAGATGAATACCTAGATGCCCTGGCCCAGAGGGACTTCAAACTTTTAATGCGCAAGCTGAAAGTAAAAGAAGAAGAGCTGCAAGTGGCGATTGCCCTCATTCAAAGCCTAAACCCCCGCCCCGGTGAAACCATCGGCGACGACACCACCGAATACATCGTGCCAGACGTGTTCGTTACCAAAGAAAACAACCGCTGGCAAGTCAACCTCAACCCAGAAATAGCCCCCAAATTGCGCATTAATTCCGACTACGCAAGCCTGGTCAAACGCGCCGACAGCAGCAGCGACAACACCTACCTGCGGGACAACCTACAAGAAGCGCGTTGGTTTTTGAAAAGCCTACAAAGCCGCAACGAAACGCTGCTGAAAGTCTCCACCTGCATCGTAGAGCGCCAACAGGGCTTTTTAGAGCACGGCCCGGAAGCCATGAAACCGATGGTGTTACACGATGTGGCCGAAATGGTAGAAATGCACGAATCCACCATCTCACGGGTCACTACCCAAAAATTCATGCACACCCCGCAGGGCATTTTTGAGCTGAAGTATTTTTTCTCCAGCCACGTCAATACCGATGGTGGCGGCGAGTGCTCCTCCACGGCCATCCGCGCCATCATCAAAAAACTCATCGCAGCGGAAAACCCCCGCAAACCCATGAGCGACAGTAAAATCACTGAAATTTTAGAAGCACAAGGCATACAAGTTGCCAGGCGCACCATCGCAAAATACCGCGAATCCCTTAACATAGCGCCTTCAAACGAACGCAAACGGCTAGTGTGAGGCGGTGATATATGCACATTAAAAACTTATTAACCCCCGAACGCTGCCTCGCCAAACACACATGCAGCAGCAAAAAACGCCTGCTGGAAAAACTGGCAGAACTCATCGCGCAAAACACCCCAGGCATATCCGCTGAATTATTATTTACCCAGCTGATCAACCGCGAACGCCTAGGCTCCACCGGAGTTGGGGAAGGCATCGCCATCCCCCACTGCCGTTTTGACACCCAAGGCGCCACCCTCGGCGCACTCATCACCCTGGCTGAACCGATTGATTTTGACGCTGTCGACAACCAGCCCGTGGATGTCGTATTTGCCATGCTAGTCCCCACCGACGCCAATGAGCAGCACCTTTTAACCTTGGCAAGCCTCGCTGAAGCACTGCAATCTCAGCACTACGTTGAAGGCCTGCGCCAGTCCACAGACAACACCGGCCTGTTTTTAGCCGCCGCAGGCACCTAGATAAAGGAACACATCCTATGCGTATCGTTGTCATCAGTGGCCGCTCCGGCTCCGGTAAAACCACCGCCTTGCATTTGCTAGAAGACGTGGGCTTCACCTGTATCGACAACCTGCCCATCAGCCTGTTACCCGCCCTGATCCACCAGGTGGCCTCCAACCAAGACTACAAATTTGCCGTAGGCATCGACGCACGCAACATCGACGGCGACCTGAGCCGCTTCCAAAAAATCATCGCCAACAGCCAAAACTCAGGCACCCCATGCAGCGTTGTATTTCTGGACGCCGCCAACCCAATATTACTCAAACGCTTCAGCGAAACCCGCCGCAAACACCCGCTCACCAGCAAAACCCGCAGCCTGCAAGAAGCCATAATTGCCGAACAAATCATCCTAAAACCCATCGCCGATGTCGCCGACTTCACCCTAGATACCAGCAACCTCAGCCTGCATGAACTGCGCAGTACCATCAAAAAAATGGTCGGTGGGGAAACCGAAGGCACCGCCCTACTGTTTGAATCCTTCGGCTTTAAATTCGGCCTACCCACCTACGCAGATTTTGTCTTCGACGTGCGCTGTCTACCCAACCCGTTTTGGAACCCAGAGTTGCGCCTGCAAACCGGCCTTGAAGAAGGCGTGATGAATTTTTTACGGGAGCAAGAAGAAGTTGCACGTATGCAAGCAGACATAGAAACCTACTTGCGCCAATGGGTACCCAGCTTTGAAGCCAACAACCGCAGCTACCTCACCATCGCCATCGGCTGTACCGGCGGCATGCACCGCTCGGTATACCTTTGCGAACGCCTAGCCGAACGTTTTAGCACCTGCTACGCCAATGTCCAAACCCGCCATCGCCAATTGGGCGATCGGCCTAAAACTTAACACCGCCCCATGCCCAGCCAAGACACCAGTATCATCAACAAACTCGGCCTGCACGCCCGCGCAGCGGCAAAATTCGCCAACACCGCCAACCGCTTCAGCAGCAGCATTGAAGTCACCTGCGGCAGCAAAACCATCAACGGCAAAAGCATCATGTCCCTCATGCTCCTCGCCGCCAGCCAAGGCACCGCCATTACCCTATCTACCAACGGCCACGATGCGGTTGAAGCACTGGAAGTATTACTGGAATTAATTGCTAATAAATTTGATGAGGGGGAGTAATCCTAAAAACCGTTACCGCAACGGATTTTCCGACAAATACATGTTTTTAGGCACCCCATGCACCCAACCCTTCCAGAAGAACGCACCAGCGCCACCCAAGAACACTTGGGCCGCATCCGTGCGTTGATGGAAAACGGCACGTTTCAGCAGGTGCGCCGGATGCTCAAAACCCTCACTCCGGTTGAAATCGCCCGCCTTATCAGCTCCTCCCCTGCCCCCAGCCGCCCATTGATTTGGGGGTTTGTAGATAAAGACGATGCCGGGGAAGTACTGGAAGAGCTATCGCCAGATATTCAAAGCGAATTTTTAAGCCGAATGAACACCCAGGATTTGGTGGCCATGACCGAAGGCCTGGACCCTGACGACATAGTAGACATACTGCAAAACCTGCCGGACCAAGTCACGCAAGAAGTGCTGGCCGCCATGAGCGCACAAGACCGCGAGCGGGTGAGCGTTATTCTCTCCTACGATGAAGACACCGCAGGCGGCCTGACCAACACCGACACCATCACCGTGCGGCCACGTTTTACCCTCGATGTAGTGCTGCGTTATTTACGCCGCCACGACGACTTGCCGCCCTCCACGGACGCGCTGATCGTAGTCAATAAAAAAGATGAATACTTAGGCCTGCTGCCACTCTCCGTATTACTCACCAACGACCCAGCCACCACCGTGCGGGAAGTCATGGAAACCAACCGCGACCCAATCCCCGCGCAAATGTCGGAGAAGGAAGTTGCCGCGCTGTTTGAACAACACGACTGGGTATCCGCCCCAGTGGTGGACGACCAGGGCAAACTTGTAGGGCGCATCACCATTGATGACGTAGTGGATGTGATCCGCCAAAACGCCGACCACTCCTTAATGGGTATGGCGGGTTTAGGCGAGGAGGAATACACCTTCGCCAAAGCCCGCCACACCATCAGCCGCCGCTTTATTTGGCTCACAGTAAACTTACTAACCGCGTTAATTTCATCCGCCGTGATTAACCTATTTAAAGACACCATTGAAAAAGTCGTGGTACTGGCCGTGCTTGGCCCCATTGTCGCCAGCATGGGCGGGG
>JBEGTZ010000275.1:0-20423 GCA_041179125.1 Pseudomonadota bacterium
TCAAAGCTGAAGCGATGTGTAAGCATATAAAATAAGCGCCCAATATCAATTTTTCTTCATGGAGTTGTGCGTAGAGCCACATTGCTATCATTAAAGACGTTTAATCTTCGGCTGCGTATTCAGTTGAACCTAAAACAACGCCGAACTCTACCGCCTCCGCCAGTGTAGTCCTGTGCATTTGGCGGATATTTTAGGTTTGATATTTTTAATCATTTAGCTATGCCTGTTGGGGGGAATTTGTATGAATGTTATGACGCGCATGATTATTTTAGGTGTGCTCACCGGGGTTGTATTCACAGGTAATGCCTACGCGGCAGAACCTACTTGCCCGGATTTTTTAAACCAGACACTGCGTAAATTACACTCCAAAGAGCAGGTGAATTTATGTACTTTTTACCGCAGCGGTAAACCCATATTAATTATTAACACCGCCAGCCATTGTGGTTATACAAAACAATTTAAAGGCCTTGAGGCTTTGTATCAAAGTTACAAAGATAAGGGTTTAGTTATTTTAGGGTTTCCTTCCAACTCTTTTAAACAAGAAGAAGATAAAGAAATGGCAACCGCCACCGTGTGTTATCAAAACTACGGCGTAACCTTTCCTATGTTTGAAAAAGTTGATGTGCGCGGTGAGGGTTCACATCCTTTATTTACCTATTTGGCCAGTAAAACCCAGGCGCCGAGTTGGAATTTTAATAAATATTTAATTCAAAATGGCAAACCTGATGTTGTTCATTTTGGTAGCAACGAACAACCACAGGGCGGTGATTTAGAAGCCGCTATTAAAAAGGCCTTGGTTGAAGAGCAGCCGACCCCGGTTAAAAAGCTGGAAAAATAACTGCGTTATAATCATTAAACCTAAAAACCTCGGCTGAGTTTTGCTGCGAACGTTTAATGTTTGAATTTTAGGTGGTTTTGACTTCGTGTGAGTGCCTTTTTACGTAGCAAAGCTTTGCATTAATAACTAGGACAAATCCGGCCGGTACACCGCAACATTGCGCAGGTTTTCCTCGGCCAGTGTTTGTGCTTGTAATTCACTCATCACCCCGCGCTCACAATAGAGCAAATAACGTCGGCTTGAATCCAGCGCGCGGATTTTTTGGGATAGTTGATAAAAAGGAATAATTAAACTGGGTGTGGCACCAAAGTTTTTGGGTTTATGTTCTTGCTCATCTGGGTGGCGAATATCAATGATGATGTCGTTAAATGTGGGGGTGATAACGCGCTCAATTTCAGTGCTGCCTGCGGCCACATCCAGCATAACCTTATCAATATCCTGCACCTTTGCTGCCGCCAAGGCCTGCGTTAACAAGGTTTCGTCCATTAATGCTTCCTGCGCTAATACTTTGGCGAGTTTTAAATGGGCGGATGGTTTAACTGAAATAACGCCGCAATATTCAGGAATATTCGCTGAAAAATGTTCGGCTCCTATACTGCGGGCAATATTAATAATGTCGCCTTTATCCATTAAAGCCAGTGGGCGCAACACTAAATGTTTGGCCGTTTGGTCGATAATTTGTAGGTTGGTCAGCGTTTGGCTTGAAACCTGTGAAATAGCTTCGCCTGTTACCAGTGCATTTAATTTAGCGTATTCGGCTATTTGATCGGCGGCTTGGATCATTTTGCGTTTGAGAATAACCCCCATACAGGATGGGTCAACTTTTTGCAAAATTTCATTGACTACATCGGCAAAAGGCACAGTAATAAATTTAACGCGGTGGGTGGCGCCGTATCGGTTCCACAAATAAAAAGCAATTTCTTTCACGCCTAATTCATGGGCTTTGCCGCCTAAATTAAAAAAACAATAATGGGTTTTAAGGCCGCGTCTAATGGCTTGGTAACTCGCTACAGTGGAGTCAAAACCGCCTGACACTAAGGATAAAACACCTTCTTGCGTGCCCAGTGGAAAACCGCCCAAGCCTTGATGTTTGTCTTCTAGCACATAAAACGAATTTTCTTTAATTTCAATTCTAATAGTGATTTCAGGGTTTTTGAGATCAACGCCTGCGGTGTTGTTGTGCTGGTTTAAACCGCCGCCGACATAACGTTCCACTTCTGTGGAGGCGAATGTGTGGTTGCCCTGGCGTTTTGCGCGCACACAAAAACGTTTGCCCTCAAGCGATGCCCCCCAGATGGCTTGGGTTTGGGTGAAAATATCGTGTAAGTCGAGCAGGGGAAAACAGCGCACGGGGGCAAAATTGCCAATGCCGGGTGTGCAGGCGAGCAGGTGGGTGGCGAGCCGAACAGCACTGGGGTCATCGTTTGGAATCACGATTTCCAGCTTGTCCCAACCGGGTATTACCTTGCCCGCACTAAAATGTCGCTTAACAATAAGGCGTAAATTGTCGACCAACTGCCGGGTCATTCGGCTGCGAACAGGAGTGCTTTTAAGGGTAATTTCGGGGAAAAGCTTAACGATGAAATGCATAGGTTGAACCTAAAAATAATGCAGTTGGAGATGTTTTGGTGCGCATCATTTATTTTTGGACAATAATGGTGCGTTTTTCCGGGTTGCTGCTGATGAGCGCGTGTGGTGTCGGTGTAAATTCGCCGATAAATTCAAGGCCGCGCCAAGTTTTGTATTATGGCATATTCTTTGCGGGCGACGAACGCAAGCCGCGTCTGGTTACGTAATACGGCTATAAGCCTAATAGGGTGCTTTAGCTGGGATTAGCCTTGTGTATTGTTGTGAGGTATGGCCCTTGCGTAATTTAGGTGAAACTTTTAGATTGACCGCCCGAAAATAGAGCCATAACCTTGCGCGGTTGTTCATTTTTTGTTCTTTTTTCCCCACACTCATTCAATGTCCGAAGCCCTACTGGAGGCGCACACATGTCAGAATCAAAGACTCTGAACCTTATCAAACAACACGAAGCTCGCTGGATCGACCTGCGTTTTACTGATTTTCGCGGTAAAGAACAGCATGCCACCTTCCCGGCACATGTTGTAAATGACAGCTTTTTCGCGGACGGTAAAATGTTCGATGGTTCGTCCATCGCCGGTTGGAAAGGTATTAACGATTCAGACATGATTCTTATGCCTGATGATTCAACCGCTGTGCTGGATCCTTTTTACGATGAAGCCACTATTAACGTGCGCTGCAACATCGTTGAACCTGCCACCATGCAAGGTTATGACCGCGACCCACGCTCTTTGGGCCTGCGGGCTGAAGAATATTTAAAATCCACCGGCTTGGGTGACAAAGCTTTGTTTGGTCCAGAGCCTGAGTTTTTCATTTTTGATAGCGTTCATTACGCCAGCACCATGGGCGGCGCTTTCTACAAAATAAAATCTGAAGAAGCTGCTTGGCAGTCCGGTGATGATGTAGAAGGTAAACACGGCCATGCGCCGCGCGTTAAAGGTGGCTATTTCCCTGTGGCACCTGTGGATTCTTTGCACGACATCCGTGGCGCTATGTGTAACGCGATGGAAGCTATGGGTTTAGAAATTGAAATCCATCACCACGAAGTGGCCAACGCAGGCCAGTGTGAAATCGGTGTGGGCGCGAATACTCTGGTTAAAAAAGCCGACGAAGTGCAAATTTTGAAATATTGCATCCACAACGTGGCGCATCAGTACGGCAAAACCGCCACTTTTATGCCTAAGCCATTAATTGGCGATAACGGTTCTGGTATGCACGTTCACCAGTCGTTCTCTTTGAATGGCAAAAACCAGTTTGCTGGTGAAGCCTATGCGGGTTTGAGTGAAACGGCGCTGTTTTACATCGGCGGTATCATCAAACACGCCAAAGCGCTTAATGCATTTTGTAATGCCTCTACCAACTCCTACAAGCGTTTGGTGCCAGGCTTCGAAGCTCCTGTAATGTTGGCTTACTCGGCTAAAAACCGTTCTGCGTCTATCCGCATTCCTTACACTGTGGGCGAGAAAGCTAAGCGTATCGAAACCCGCTTCCCTGACCCTACTGCCAACCCTTACCTGTGTTTCGCCTCTTTGTTGATGGCCGGTATTGATGGCATACAGAACAAAATTCACCCAGGTGAAGCGGCCACAAAAGACTTGTATGACTTAGAGCCAGAAGAAGAAGCTGAAATCCCACAAGTGTGTTCTTCTCTTGAAGAAGCCTTGTCCGCTTTGGAGGCTGACCATGAGTTCTTGTTGAAAGGCGGAGTGTTCTCTAAGGATTTCATTGATGCCTACATCGACCTGAAAAAACAAGAGATTCAACGCGTTAACATGACTCCGCACCCTGTTGAGTTTGAGCTGTACTACAGCGTGTAACTTTAATATCTGCCACTGAGGAACCCCCGACAGCCTGCTGTCGGGGGTTTTTTGTTTTTGCCGAACGCTACTCCTGTTGGTTATTGCGTTTTGCGTCAACTTGGGCACAATCAAAGGGCAAACTACCAGGTACAAAAAGGGTGCTTATGAACAAGTTGCAAATGTTAACGGTGTTAATGCTGTGTGCCATCAATGTGTTGCGTGTGAGCGGCGCACAGGCGGAGATTTATAAAGTCAAAGACGCTAAAGGTAATGTTACCTTCACAGATACTCCTGGCGACAAACCGGCAGAAGTGGTGAACCTGCCTCCGCTCATGACCACCCCGCCTCCGGGGGAGCCTGAACCGCCTGTCACAACTTCCATTATTGAGCCTGGCGCACCCGCCGATGAAGCGCAGCCTGCGGCGCAATCCCTCTATAAAACCAAAATTTTATCCCCCCGTGAAGGCTTGGAAATCGGCGCTGAGCAACGGGATTTAGCTGTGGCAGTGAGTGTTGTGCCTGCGCTGGGGGAAACCGATGAATTCCAGTTAACTCTGGATGGCCAGCCCTACGGCGAAACCACGCGTGGCAATAGCTTTGTGATTCGTGAAATTCCACGGGGTGAGCATAATATCCGGGTAAATGTAATAAGCCTGGAAGGCAAGATCTTGTCCTCGTCCGAAGCGGTGCGGGTTTTTGTGATGCGCACTGGCGTGAATAGCCCCGCAAATAAAGACTTACGGGTAAAACCCGCACCTAAAGTGCCTTGATATTCCTTGTTTTAATTCTGCGTCGTAGGCTGAAAAGTCTCAGTAACTGCCAGCCTACGCGTACACACCTCATACCCCTATTCATTGAATGCCCTCCGCTCTACCCAACCTTAATGGCGCTCTATTGATGCGTATTGTGGGTGTTAATTTATGTTTTGCACACTTGTAGTGCAAGGCATAAATACCCTGTTGCGATACGGCTGTTCGAGTTTATCGGCGTTTCTATAAGGCTTCGGCGGCGTATTTGTCTCACTATTCGAACCAATGGTTTACGCAGCTTTTGAACGTTCATCTACGGTTGCTAGGTTTACGGCTTCTCTCGTTGAGTCAGGTTAGAAAATCCTCACATACTACATCTAGCCTAGAAACGTCGGTTGTACGCTACCAATAGCGCCAACTATTTGAATTCGAATGTTTTTTTAAAAAATGAATGCTCTAAGGTGGTGGCCATTGCCTCCGCCAAATTTCGGAAAATATCGCCGCAATTTCTGCCTCCTGTTCAGCTTCGCTACAGCTC
The DNA here is from genome assembly GCA_041179125.1 of Pseudomonadota bacterium. Lineage (GTDB taxonomy): Bacteria > Pseudomonadota > Gammaproteobacteria > Pseudomonadales > Cellvibrionaceae > CAMCXE01. The sequence goes on from JBEGTZ010000275.1 coordinate 5,509, forward strand.
CAACGACGATTTTTAGGTTAAACAGAGAAAAACGCACCAATAAGGCAAAAAAACAATTATTGGTTTGGATTTTGCTGTTCCCCGATACTTATTCTGGAAAATGCACCATGTTTGAGCCTGTGCAATACCGCCAACTACTCGATAACCTCATCACTGCGGTCATAGTGCTGGATCAGCGTCTTAATTTGTGTCACTTGAACCTAGCCGCTGAAATGTTATTGGGCGTTTCTGGCGAGCAAGCGCTTGGCAAGCCTATTACCTATTGTTTTACGGAGGAGGCGGGCACAGCGGACGCGTTACATACATCCTTACGCACCAACCATCACTTCACCAAGCGGCGTGTGCGTTGGCGTTTACATAATATGCATGAAATTACCGTGGATTATTCGGTAAGCCCCAATGTGGAGCTGGGCGTGGTTATTCTTGAAGTACAGCCGCTGGATCGTCTGCTGCGTATCAGTAGGGAAGAAGCTTTAATATCATCCCAAGAAACATCTCGGCACCTGGTGCGCTCTTTAGCCCATGAAATTAAAAACCCCTTGGGCGGTATTCGCGGTGCGGCACAACTGTTGGCGCGGGAGCTGGAATCCCAGGATTTAGAAGAATATACCCGTATTATCATCGACGAAACCGACCGTTTGCGTAATTTGGTGGACCGCATGTTAGGGCCAAACAAACCCTTGCAGCGCAGGCTTATCAACATTCATGAAGTGTTAGAACACGTAGCCTCTGTAATTAAGGCGGAGTCTGATAAACAAATTGTTATGGTGCGGGATTACGACCCGAGCATCCCTGAGCTGCTGGCGGATAAAGAACAACTCATTCAAGCGTTGCTGAATATCACCCGCAACGCCATGCAAGCGCTGCTTGAAAACCTAAGCGACCGCAGCCCACGCATCACTTTCTCCACCCGTATTCAACGCCGCTACACCATTGGCCGCCGCCACCACCCGCTGGTAGCACGGGTGGCCATAGTGGATAACGGCCCCGGTATTCCTGCGGAATTAATAGAAGATATATTTTTCCCCATGATCACCGGGCGCGCTGAGGGCACAGGCCTGGGCTTGGCCATCGCACAGAAACTAATCAATCAACATCACGGGTTAATTGAATGTTGCAGCCAACCTGGCTGTACGGAATTTGCCATTTATTTACCATTGGATGATAACTATGCCGAAACCTAATCTCGTCTGGATTATTGATGACGACCGCTCCATTCGCTGGGTGTTGGAAAAAGCCCTACAGCAAGCTGGTATTAGCACCGATAGCTTTGAAACCGGCGATAAAGCCCTGGCGCGAATCCCCACCCAACGCCCCGATGCCATCATCAGCGACGTGCGTATGCCGGGCATCGACGGTTTAACTCTGCTCTCCAGTATTCACAAAGAGCACCCCAATCTGCCGATTATTATTATGACGGCCCACTCCGATTTAGACTCGGCGGTGGCGGCATACCAAGGCGGCGCCTTTGAATACTTGCCAAAACCCTTCGATGTAGACGAGGCGGTGGCTGTTACCCAGCGCGCTTTAGTCCACGCCCAGGAGCAAGCCCAGGAAACTGCACCCACACCGCCGCCGGTGACTACGGAAATCATCGGCGAAGCGCCTGCAATGCAGGAGGTATTCCGCGCCATTGGCCGCCTATCGCAATCGAACATTACTGTGTTGATTAACGGTGAATCCGGCACAGGCAAAGAATTGGTCGCCCGCGCGCTGCACCGCCATAGCCCGCGCCGCGAGGAACCATTTATCGCGCTCAACATGGCGGCTATCCCGCGTGATTTGATCGAATCGGAACTCTTCGGCCACGAAAAAGGCGCCTTTACTGGGGCTGCTGCCCTGCGCCAGGGGCGTTTTCAGCAAGCCGATGGCGGCACTTTATTTTTAGATGAAATAGGCGATATGCCTGCGGAGACCCAAACCCGCTTGTTGCGTGTGTTGGCAGATGGCGAGTTTTATCGCGTGGGCGGGCATACACCGGTCAAAGTGGATGTGCGTATCATCGCGGCCACCCATCAAAACTTGGAAAGCTTAGTGGAGGAGAACCGCTTTCGGGAGGATTTATTCCACCGTTTAAACGTAATTCGTGTCCACCTGCCCAAGCTGGCCGAGCGAAGGGAGGATATTCCGCGTTTAGCGCAGCATTTTTTACATCGAGCGGCGTTGGAATTAAACGTAGAACCCAAAGTGCTCACCAAAGAGGCGCAAACGTATTTAAGCAATTTGGCCTGGCCCGGCAATGTACGCCAACTAGAAAACACCTGCCGGTGGATTACCGTGATGGCGGCCGGGCGGGAAGTGCATGTACAGGATTTGCCCCCCGAACTGATGGAGCGCAAAGACGCTCAGGCCCCCGGTGGTGATTGGGAAAAAGCCCTGCGTTTTTGGGCTGACCAATGTTTGGTGCGTGGTCAGCAGGATATTCTCTCTGAGGCCGTACCCACATTCGAGCGCGCCCTAATCGAAACAGCTCTCAAACACACCGCCGGACGCAAACGTGATGCCGCGAATTTGCTAGGCTGGGGGCGAAATACCCTAACGCGCAAGCTGAAGGAGTTGGGTATGGCTGGGGGGGATGATGGGGATGATGACTAGAGTCAATACAAACCTTTTAGATGGAACAGGCACACGTTAGATGTGCTTTTTTTGGGGCGGGGGGCAGATTAAGAAAAGCGCCATGGTGGCTTTTTGTGATTTTGGTTGCTAGTTATGTCGTCACAGATGGCGGCCCATAACGCAATATAAGGAATCTTTACGGCGGCCAAAAATGAGGCCAAAAATTTAGCGTAGCGAGTAGTAATTCCCCGACAGCGTTTTAGGTGTAAAAATACGTTTTCCAGCTGAAGCAGTTTGTAAATTTTATTATCGAAAAAACGCTGCTCTTTTCGATTTTTCCTGGGCGGAATTTGCATAAGCATCCCACTTTGGGTTGCTTATGCAGCAATTTCATCGCCGTCGTAGCATTGTGTTCGATATGCCGAAATTTTTAGGCTAACAATATAGAAAAGTATTATCTTAGAAACTATCAGTTGGATTACCCAAGTCTGCGCAACCCCTTGGTGCGGATAGCAAAAGTTTAAAATTTCGAACAACCAATAAGGTTGCCCTGCATTTTAAACTTTCACTATCTGCACCAATGGTTTACACAGCTTTTGGGCGCTCAACTGAGGTTTCTAGGATTATTTGTACTCATGCCAGAAAATTCAATGTGCCCAATAATTTTTCATCCACGCCAATAAATCCCCCCATCGCATACCACCAAATCCACCCGCGCAAGTGAGCGCCCAGTACAAGGCCCGCTGACGCATAAGCCATTTTCCGGTAAAAATAAAGCGCCGTGTGTGGCGCAGCGTATTAGGTCGGTATCTTTACAGATAAACTCATGTTCAAGCCATTCCAGCGGCACGTTTAAATGTGGGCAGCTATTTATGTATGCCAAAAATTGCCCATCATGATTAATAATAAAAAAACGCACATCACCCATACAAAAACCCTTGGCGGTGTTGTCTTTTATTTCATCTGTGGAGCAAATTAATTGCATGATTTAAAACAATATTTAATATGCATGAGGGATTTTTTGATGGGTATTGCAGGCAAAAAAACAAACCAAAAAAAAGCCCCGAAAGGGGCTTTAATTATTTACACGTTATAAGTGGTAGACGACGTATTACCACCGCGCCCGGTCCAATTAGTGTGGAAAAACTCGCCGCGTGGTTTGTCGGTACGCTCATAGGTGTGGGCGCCGAAATAATCCCGCTGGGCTTGCAATAAATTTGCAGGGGAGCGCCCGGTGCGGTAGCCGTCGAAATAGCTTAAGGCGGCTGTCATGGCGGGGGCGCTGATGCCGTGGGTAATGGCGGCGGCCATCACGCGGCGCCAGCCTGCTTGGCAGCTGTGTAATTTTTCGCGGAAATAGGGCGTTACCATAAGGTTGGTGAGGGCAGGGTTTGCGTCAAAGGCTTCTTTAATGTTGCCTAAAAACGACGAACGAATAATACAGCCGCCGCGCCACATTAAGGCGATGCCGCCGTAATTTAAATCCCAACCGTAGTCTTTGGCTGCTTCACGCATTAACACATAACCCTGCGCATAAGAAACAATTTTGGCTGCCAACAAGGCCTGGCGCAGGTCTTCAATAAGGGCGTTTTTGTCGCCATTAAATGTCATTGTGGGGCCGTTAATAAGTTCATTGGCCGCCATGCGCTCATCTTTTTGTGCGGATAAACAGCGGGAAAATACTGCTTCGGTAATGAGTGTAAGCGGTACGCCTAAATCCAATGCAATCACCCCGGTCCATTTGCCGGTGCCTTTTTGGCCTGCGGTATCGAGGATTTTATCCACTAGGGCTTCGCCGTTTTCTTTGTAACCGAGAATATCGCGGGTGATTTCAATTAAATAGCTGTTCAGTTCGCCTTCGTTCCAGGTTTTAAACACCTGGTGCATTTCGTCAGCGCTCATGCCGAGCAGGTCTTTCATAATTTGGTAGGCTTCGCAGATCAGCTGCATGTCGCCGTATTCAATGCCGTTGTGAACCATTTTTACAAAATGCCCCGCGCCGTCATCGCCCACCCAATCACAGCAGGGTGTGCCGTCGTCCACTTTGGCGGCGATGCCTTGCAGAATATCTTTTACATGGGGCCAAGCCGCTTTGGCGCCGCCGGGCATGATGGAGGGGCCAGTTAATGCGCCTTCTTCACCGCCGGAAACACCGGTGCCGATGTATAAAAGGCCTTTAGTGGCCAAATAATGGGTGCGGCGGTTGGAATCTGGGTAGTGGGTGTTGCCACCGTCGATAATGATATCGCCGGGTTCAAGGTGCGGAATTAAGTGTTCGATCATCTCGTCTACGGGTTTGCCCGCCTTGACCATCAGCATTATTTTGCGTGGTTTGGCGAGGGAGCTGACGAGTTCTTCAATTGAGAACGCACCGCGAATGCTTTTGCCCTGGGCGCGGCCATCTAAAAAATTTTGTACTTTATCCGCCGTGCGATTGTAGGCGGTAACGGTGAAGCCTTTGCTGGCCATGTTGAGAACAAGGTTTTCGCCCATCACGGCGAGGCCGACAAGGCCTATATCGGAAAGTGGTTTCATAGGCTACAAAACGATCGTTAAAGTGATATGGATAAGCAGCGCAGACTGCCGCGAATTTGTAGCAGGGGGTGTTAACCGAGTGCTTTAAACGATAGCAACTCTGCGCACTTTAGCGCTGCGACAAGGGCCGATACCTTACCACTTCTCCCCCTGATAGGGAATCCAAAGCCGCTGTGTGTATGGCTTAGCGCGCTATTGGGTTTTTGTATTCGGGGTAAAAAATCACAAAATCCAGTGTGAATTTTTCACCGCATTGAGCAGCGGTGTTATTTAACCTAGCGCCACATCCTAAGGAAATAAGTGGAGTCGCGTTATGAGTCAATTAGATATTTTCCGCCTGCATTTTGGTTTGGTAGGCAATAAAATTAAGCTTGAAACCATAGATGAATTGCGAGCGCCACCGCCCAGCGGTGTGCCGCACCCTGCTGAGCCTGTGGCGACGGGAATTATTGGGTTTTGGGTGGATGTACAGGATGCGCGCCAGCAGACAATTTACCGGCGTTTTATTAATAAAGGCCTGCCAATTAACGCTGATTTTACCTGCCGTGATTGGAGCCAATTACGCCGTAAAAAATTTCGCGTATCGGTGGAAATTCCGGTGTTGTACCGCGCGCATTCTGTGGTGTTGTTTGAACAATATCTGGCCAGCCCCACAGATAAAGCTCTGCAACGGCGCAAACATTTAACCGCATTTTTGCCCCAAAAAGGCGTGTCGAGCTATGCGGTTTAAGTTGTTAAATCACCAGCCTTTAGGGAATGATTTTTTAATTTCAATATGGCGCTGGTGCAGTTCGATATAACCGCCGAGTACTAATTCTTTCATAATGCGGCTGACCATTTCCCGCGAGGCGCCCACCATATTGGCGATATCTTGGTGGGTGAGTTTTGGGATGGTCACGCGGTTGTTATCGCCGGTTAAACGCTCAAGCGTGTGCGCCACACGGCCATATACGTCAAGCAGTGCCATGTCTTTTACGTTTTCGGTTAATTGGCGCACTTTGGAGGATAATTCGCAAATTAATGCATCGTATAAATCTGGGTTTTCCCGTAAGAATGCCTTAAAAGCTTCGCGGGTAATTGAACAAATTTTGCTGTCTGCAAGGGTCATTACTGAGGCCGAGCGGGGCTTGTTATCCAGCAGTGATAATTCGCCAAAACAATCGCCGTCAGATAAAAAATTTAAAATTAATTGTTTGCCATCGGCGCCGTCGGTGTACACGCTCACCATGCCTGATTCAATAATGTACAGCTGGCCTGCGGTATCGCCTTCCATAAATAAGATGGTGTTTTTGGGGTAGGTGCGGTGGTTAAAGTGTTGTTCTAACAGCGCCAAGCGCTCAGGCGGGATCGACGAAAACAGTGCGATGGTATTTAGCATGGCATTTACCGAATTAAGTAGGAGTAGGGGCCGACGGGTTCTGGTATCGTTCCCTGTTTACCTTCGATGCGTTTTTGCCTATGCAAGTTGGCCGTAATTCTTGGCAGTGTAACCGTAAAATGCTACTGCTCCTAGCCCTGGCGGCCCTGGCGGGTTGCTTGGGCTTGCCGCGCCTGTTGGTTGTGGCGGAGCACTCTGCCAGCCCAGTGTTTTTTATGATGCGTGGCCCCATTGCGCCGCCAGCGGAATTGGCGTTGGTTACGCTAAGCCTGCGTGCGGCGGAAGCTTTAGGGCAGCCGCGCACGTATTTTTCCCGCAGGTTACACGCCCAATTAATTAATCAACTTACACAAGCGCAAGCGCATTTAATTGTGTTTGATATTGCATTTAAAGAACCGCGTAATGAGGATGAAGACGCGAGTTTGGAAATGGCGATTAAAAATTCTAACCGAGTGGTTTTATTTGATTATTTAAAACGCTACCAAATAGAAAACGCACAAGGCCGTGTGGATGTGGAAGAAATTATTCCGCCACTGGCACGTTTTAAACAGGTTGCACTGGGGTCTGGCAGTTTTGTGTTACCTAAAACCAACGCTTTGGTGGGCCATATTCACCCAGTGCTTGAATTACACGGCGTGCCGCATTTAAGCCAGCCATTACAGGTGCTAAGCCTGTATGCGGTGGAACCTTGGCAGCATTTTTTACAGAAGTTAAAACAGGAAATACATCAACCAGAATTAGACGGATCAAACACTATTTGGCAACACATTAATCAGCTGTCGGCACAACAAAAAAAAGCTGTTTTAGATGGATGCGTTGATGCAATTTGCCAATCTTTATGGCGCAGTTTTACCGGCACTGAAGGGATTTTTATTAATTTTTATGGCCCGCCAGGGCATTTGCCGCAGTGGCCGCTAGACCAAGTATTGGCGATGCCCGCACAGGAGCAGGCCGCAATTTTTGCTAATAAAATAGTGTATGTAGGCTTGGTGGAGCCCCAGCAAACCGAGCAGCAAGATGCCTACCGGACGGTATTTTCCAACGCCAATGGTTTAGATTTAAGCGGAGTGGAAATCTCTGCCAGTGTGTTGGGCAATCTTTTACATAACCAGGCATTAACCTATTTAAATTACACGCAGCAAAGTGCGCTTTTAGCCCTGTGGATATTAGCGCTTGGCTTAATCTCGCAACAGTTATCCCAGCGTTTGGCTTGGGCTGTGGGTGTTATTTGGCACTTGGCCTATGTGATGGCCGCTTATTGGGCATTTGTGCAACATTATTTTTGTTTGCCATTGATCAGCCCTTTGGCGCTTAGCGTGGTTTTTGTAGGCTTGGATACCCGCTTGCGTTTGCGTGCGAATAAATTGCGTTATCAAAATTTAATCACCGATTTAACCCATTACATGCCTGCGCAAGCGGCCAAAGCGCTCAGCGATCACATTACTAATTTTGCCGCGAATAACCAACTGGTAAGCGGTGTGTGTTTGTTAACGGATATTCAAGGCTACACCCGTTTAGCCGAAGAATTACCCCCGTCGGAATTGCATCAATTAATGAACCGTTATTACGCAGAATTAATTGACGAGGTGAAAGCCAGTGGCGGCATAGTGGCCAATATTGTTGGCGATGCACTGCTGGCGCTGTGGCTGGATACACACATTAGCGCTGACGCCTGTATACGCGCCAGCCGCACTGCCTGTGCGATTCAAAAACGCCTGGCGGCGCAGGCGGATTTACACCGCTTGCCCACCAGTTGTGCAGTGCATGGTGGTGAGTTTTCGTTGGGGCATTTGGGCGCGTCCGGGCATTTTGAATACTCCCCTGTGGGCGATATGGTTAATACGGTTTCGCGTATGGAACCGTTTAACCGTCACTTGGGTACGCGAATCCTGTGTTCAGAATTAGTAGCCGAAGTATTAATTAACAGCGCCTGCGAATTTTCACTGCGAGATTTAGGTGCGTTTAATTTGCGCAACAAAAAAACCTGTGTGCGTTTTTACCAACTCTATGAACCGGGTATTAACCCAGCGCAGAACGGGTTAGAATCCTTATTCAAACAAGCGCTTGAGCGCTATGCCTGCGCTCCTGCTGAAGCATTACCCTTATTTCAGGCGCTAACGGCACAATTTCCGCAGGATGGCCCCAGCCGTTATTATTTGCAGCAATCTAAGCTTGCGCAGGCGGACTGTAATAATTAACGCCACAGCTTAGTGTATTAACGGCGGCTAGCTGCACGTTATGTGTTTTTACTGAACGTTATGCTCCCAATAGAAAATTATGTTTTCTATTGTAATTTTGTTTTGTATTGAAAATTGTCTCGACAATAGAATCGTCAAGATAATTCGGTAATGCTCTTTATTTTGGCAATTCACTTAGGGTGCAGCACTTCTGCGCTGTGTACTATTTTTAGTCATTTTTAGGTAATCGGTTATGTCCTTGCACACCCGCCCATTGGCCGCCACGGCAAAAACGTCTAGTAAAAATTCAATTGCGCGCTGGTGGGTGTTGGGCCTGTGTGTATTTGGTGTACAAGTTATGGCCGAAGAAACTAAACGATGCAGCACAATGGCTGCCCGTTTAGACAGCCTAGAAGGCCAGGTGCAGTGGCAAGCAGCGGGTGAAAACCAATGGCATACCGCCAGTTTGAACCAAACGTTTTGTTACGGCGATATGTTGGTGGTGCGGGAAAAACGCGCCGCCTTGCGTTTAAGCAACAACACTTTGGTGCGTTTAAACGAACACAGCAGCTTAAAATTAATCCCGCCAGACCAGGGTTTTTGGGTGGAATTAATCGACGGCGCCGCACATTTTTTAACCCGCACACCTAAAAGTTTTACCGTTAAAGCACCTTATGTAAACGCCGCCGTAGAAGGCACCGAATTTTTAGTGACGGCTGAAAACGGTATTAACCAAATAGGTGTTATTGAAGGCAAAGTGCGCAGCGGCAACCCTGCGGGCAGTGTGTTGCTCACCCAGGGGCAAAGCACCACAACTGCAAGCCAGCAGCAGGCACCCAGCGCGGCCGTGGTATTAAAACTCAACGATTTTGTCAGCTGGGCCATGTACTTCCCGCCTTTGCCCAACCGCCTCAATGTGCCTGCCGACATCAAAACCCTGCTCGATCAGCAACAGGATGAAGACGTTATTTTGCGCATTAGCCAAAATGCTCAAGCCAGTGCCGAAACCCTCTCCCTGGGCGCAGCCCTTGCGCTCAACCGGGGCGATTTACTCAGCGCGCAGAATTTAGTCCAGCGCGCCTTAACCCTTAACCCCAAACACCCAGACGCCCAAGCCATTGCCGCATTGATTGACCTGGGCCGAGGCGAAGTGGCGCGTGGCCAGCAGCGTGCCGCGCAAAACGTACTGGATAACCCCTTTAACCCCACCGCACTCATTGCGCATTCATACAGCCAGCAAGGGCAGGGCCTATTGCAGGGCGCCTTGGATTCCGCCTTGGAAGCTCAGCGCATTACCCCAAACGACAGCCAAATTACCGCGCGCGTGGCGGAGCTTTACCTCGCCTTGGGTAAACAAAACCCAGCGCGTCAACAGTTAGATCAAGCCCTCAGCCAAACGCCCAATCACAGCCGTTTGCTTACTTTTAAAGGGTTTAGCCTGCTGGCGGCGCGCAAAGGCAAACAGGCCGAACACTATTTTGCTAAAGCCAGCAGCCTGGATTCTGCCGATCCTTATGCTCACTTAGGCTGGGGCATGGCACTTATTCAACAGGGGCAATTGGAAGCGGGCCGTGAACACCTGGAATTAGCGGTGGTGTTAGACCCAGCCAATAGCCTGCTGCGCTCGTATTTAGGCAAAGGCTATTTTGAAGAAAACCGCCTTAACCTCGCGGCCACCCAATTAAATCTCGCCCAAACCCTCGACCCAAACGACCCCACCCCCTGGTATTACCTAAGTCAGGTCAAACATAGCCAAAATCAATTTGGCGATGCACTGCAACTTATTGAAACCTCTATAGATAAAAACGCCAACCGAGCGGTATACCGCGAAGGCGGCGCGTTGGATTCCGACGCCGCCACACGCTTAGCCGACAAAGCCCGCATCTATCAAGCGATGGGCGCGCAGCAGCACGCCATAAGCACAGCCTCCGACGCCATCCGAGCCGCCCCCAATGATTACGCGGGCCACCGAGCAATGGCGTTAGCATTAACCGGCAAAGAAGGCGCCCAAACAGCCCGCGCCAACGAAGCACTACAAGCGAGCCTGCTCGCCCCCATCGGCGCCACACCCCTAGCCCCCGGCTTCGCCGAAACCGCCATGCAAGTACTCCCCGGCGCCGGCCCCCACGAAATGGGCATCAACGAATACAACGCCGCGTATACACCCAACGGCATTAATGGTTTTGTTTCGGCATTAGGTGCAGGTAACAACACCCGCGCTACGGAAGGACAGGTGCAATTAGTGGGGGAAAAAACCGATTTGAGCTTGGGGCAGTACCATTATTCCAGTGATGGGTTTAAAGAGAATAATGACCGGGATTATTTGGTGAATGAGGCGAAGTTTAAATATCAGGTGGTGGATGATTTATTAATTCAACTTGCAGCGGTAGAGCGGGAGGATGATTTAGGTGATTTATCGGATCCAATTGTAAAAGAAGAGGTGAGCGGACTTAGTAGAAAAAAAGCCAGAAAAGAAGACTACTCTGTCGGTTTTAATTATTCCGTAACTGATGCTATTAAACTAATAGGATTTAAATCGAAAAAGCATGAAAATTTAACTAGAAATTCTGAAGATACTTTCTTTAATGTTGTTTCTAAAAGTGTTGAGAATACCCTGTTGGTGCCTGAAACCTCAGAGTTGATTGGGAGTGTGGATAGTGGGTTAGGGATTTTTTATGCGGGTTATAAAAAATTACAGTATGCCAGCGAAATTGGCGCAACTTTTGATGATGTGATTGATGGTGAGCAACAAGACTTGTTCGTCGTCCCGCCAGTTAAAAATGAAACCACCTTGAGTCGATATTTTGTTGATTATCTATTTGCGAACTCCTATTTTTCAATCGGCCTTGGGGTGGAGGGTAGCGATACTAAAAGTAAAGTGGCTCTTTTGGCTGAGCGTGAAAATTTTGTGAAGGGTGGTATTGGTTTTAACTGTTTATTTGGATTTGAATGTTATTTGTTTCACGACGAATTTGTTTCTTTGCCTTTTCAGTCCCGAGATTCTTTAAGAACCCAGTGGCTTGATGTTTATGCCGGCCGCACCGATTATTTACCGTTTTCTATGGTGAAACTTGACGGAATGTCTTGGGGGCGTGATTTTCGGAAGTGGGGTGTTCAGACGGCCTATCAGCAAACAAAAATTACCAGTTTGAAATCCGCAAATAACGCAAGTAGCCTGCCTAATTTCGAAGAGCAAGAATATTCAGCAGAGCTTTGGGCTGCTTTTGCAGGTATTGATGCCATTCGTTTTGAATATCACTTAAATAAAAGTAAATCTGTTTACGGGCTGGGTGTCATCGCAAAAGCTGATGTTCCTAACGAATTTGATACTGAAATTGTAGGCGTTTCGGTCATGGAAAATGTATTGGGCGCTGTTGCGTTAGAAGCCGAAGTGAGTGCGGTTAAACAGAACTATATACTGCCTATATATGGTGATGAATCCGCAGCGCGTCATGCACGAGTGAGGCTGGTCAATTTGGACATTAATGCGCGTTGTGAGGTAGGTAGGGGAGTTACATTAAATGCAGCTGTGCTGAATGTTTTTGATAACTCGAAACCAAATATAGAAGGATTTTTAGCGGGGATGTCTGATGTGGACGGCGCGGCAAATATGGATGGTTATTTTACTGAAAGAGTGTTGGCTCTTTCAGTAAAATTAATTTATTAAGGTGTGGCTTGTCCTGTGGAATTGGCGCATTTTGAGTTTTTGTTGCTGTAGCATCTTAACGCAGTGATGCCATCTGAAGCATAAATACATACCTGTAAACACTCGGGGTTAACTTTATAGGTGGTTTCAGTAATGATTGTGTGTTTAATATTTCTTACTGTAACTTTATCGTTGTTGAGAGCGCAGGTGCCCTGGCCATTTTTGCTACACAGAGAAAGTTCATTCCCTTCTTTATCCACTGGAACAAGATGACCTTCTTTATTGGTTATAAATCCTGTGGTCGGCAGAATGTTTTCAGTAGTTGCAGGTGCAGTAGTTGCAGGTGCAGTGGTTGCAGGGTTATAGGTGGTGGGCGGTGTTTTTACAGGTCTAACTGGGTCTGACGCACAGCTAATATTGGCTAAGCTTAACAAGGAAGTTATCGTGACTATTTTTGTAAGTTGTAATAATTTCATGGTGACTCCAAAGTGATTTTTTGTTAGGGATTGCGCGTAGCGCAGCGCCATATTAACTAAACCCGAAGATGTTGCAAGTTTTTAAGTTGATCGAAAATAAAAAATCGGTTAGTTAACTCATGTGGGTGAGTTTTTATAGGGTATCAATAAGCAAGAAGTTATTTTATAAAGACATCCCCGGCCCTAAATGGAAGATGTAACTTCGTTTGGCCTCATCGCCAAAATAGCTGTCTAACTCCCAAAGGACAAAATGGGGGGAGAATGATATTGCTGTTGCTGTAAAAGCTATTAAGCTAAGCCCGCCAAGCCATAAAAAAACAGAAACAATATTGCCGCATCTGTTTGAAACGATTTTTTTTGGTGTGGAGAAAAAGGCGATAAAATGGCAAATCAATGTATAAGAAATCATGTCTATAATCAGTGGGGCAATCGCTATATCGTAGGCCATTGAAGAAACGTTGCTGGGCGCATAACACGAAAGCGGAAATCCGTAGCTGATCATTGATTCATCGTTGTAGGATGTTACCGTTTTTATGGTGAATAAGACAAAGCTTATTAAGCTCGCGGGTATGGAATACTTAGTTAAAATTATTAAACCACTCATTTAAACCCCACGGCCACGGTTAAAAACTCGTTTTTATCGTCACCCGGTTTGATGAGGAATTTACCGTCATAATACAAAGTTGCCGAATCGCTACAGTCCATAAATACCGCATTGTTAACTCTTTTGGCGATGAAATTGGCTCTAATTCCATTGGCATCAAGGCCGGGGGCACCATCTGCCTGGCTTACAACAAATAATGTTCGCTCCGAACTCGAATACCCAATAGCTGTTTTGCCCACTGCACCGCCGCGTGAAAGTATTGCTGAGTACATGGCATTACTTTTTTGGGTGAGAAAATATTTAAATTTGGAATCTACTTCACCCTTTGGCGGGGCGCCATTTGGAGCCCCTGCGCTGTAAAGATTATTTTCTCCGTAGGGAAGCCCATCAATGATAATGGGTGCAACTCCACCAATTGCAGAAGTGGTTGCCATTGGTCCATTTCCCATTTGCACGGAAAATTGATCTATACCACACATGGTTTTTGTATAGGCATACGGCCCTGATATTTGTGAAAAACTGTACTTGCCGGGTGAGCTGGTTCCAGCAATTAATTTGCCGTCTTGAATAACTTGTCCAATGGGCGTTGATTCGTTTGCTTCCAGGGGTTTGTTTCCCAATCTAACAGCGGCTATTGCTCCATACGACAGGTCGGTAAAGCTGCCATTTACTACCACTTTTACATCATGCTCAACGGCAGCTCTTTTAATAAAATCGGTGAAATATTCTTTAGTGCGACGTACTAACATAATCATCTGTACGCCACCTGTGCAGGCAATTATATGCGTGTTACCGATTGAGCTATGGCTAAACTGTGTCATTGGGAGGCCCTGTTGAGGTTTTAAATTATTAGTCTTGCTCTGGGCTTGCCGTAATAATATCCCGCAAAAATGCAAACAATTTGCGTGTGAATGTGGGTGGTTTAGGGCGGCCAAATTCGGATTTTGCGCCTTTAATTAATTGCCTCAATTGTTGGCGGTCACATGCGGGGAAGCTGTCGATAAAACTTTCGGCCACTGTGGCGTCGCCTGCAATTAAATTATCCCGCCAGCGTTCAATCACTTTTAACATGCGTGCTTCGCGGTTTTGTTTTTCGGCGATGTTGTTAAATGCTTTCTCAATGGCTTCGTGATTTTCGTGGCGCATGAGTTTGCCGATAAACTGTTTTTGCCTGCGTACTGCTTCGTTTTGTTGAATCGTGTGCAGTAATTCTATTGCATCGCGCAGTTCGTCTCTTTTGGGCTTGATGGCGTGTTTTTGTGGTTTTAGCATGGTAAGTTCTATGCCTAAATCCTGTAATTTTTGGCTTTCTTTTTTTAAGCTTGTTTTGCTGGGCGAATCGAATTCGTCGGCATTATCATGTATGTCTTTGTTCATGGTGAGCATTCATTTAAATAAGAAAAATACTGGCTAAAGCTAAAAAAGCAAAATAGCCGATGGAGTCGGTAAATGTGGTGAGTGTGACGGCGCCTGCCAGGGCGGGGTCAATTTTGAGTGATTTTAAAAATACCGGCAGTAGTGCGCCGAAGGTGGCGGCGGTAAA
>JBEGTZ010000276.1:0-14313 GCA_041179125.1 Pseudomonadota bacterium
AAACATAAAGAATAAAATAAATTACAAAATGCCTGCATTTAAGAAAACACCAAAACCGAAAAACACGTGCGGCGCATGATTTCATAAGACTATGCCGATAAGGTAATCGTCACCACCATTCAAAAATTGGGCCTCGCGCTGGATGAAAACAGCAAGCGCAACCAAAGCAAAGCCAAAGAAGGCAAACAAACCTATAAAGAACGCTTAGCGCCACTGCGCAATAAGCGCGTGGTATTTATTTTTGATGAGTGCCACCGCTCGCAATTTGGTGACAACCACCAAGCCATTAAAGAATTCTTCCCCAAGGCTCAGTTATTTGGCTTTACCGGCACACCTATCTTTACTGAAAACTCCACCGCCGTACAAATTACCGGCGAAGAAAAAACCCTAAAAACAACCGCCGATTTATTTGAAAAAGAACTACACACCTACACCATCACCAACGCGATTGATGACAACAATGTACTGAAATTTCATATCGATTATTTTAAGCCTGAAGTCGTGGGCGCAAAAGAGGGCAAAAAATCCAAGGTCAAAGCTGATGATGCCATTTCCAAACAGGCCATCGTTGAAGCTATCTTAACTAAACACAACGCGGCCACTAATGAGCGCCGCTTTAATGCGATATTTGCGACCGCATCTATTAACAACGCGATTGAGTACCACCAACTCTTTGCCGAGTTGCAGGCCAAACGCAAAGCAAACGATGAAAGCTTCCAGCCACTCAATATTGCTTGCGTGTTTTCACCCCCTGCTGAAGGCAATAAAGACGTACAACAATTACAAGAAGACCTGCCTCAAGAGCAGTTAGACAACAGCGTTGCACCCGACGAAAAGAAAGCGGCACTCAAAAATATTATTGATGCCTATAACAAACAATACTCTACCAACCACAGCATCACTGAATTTGATCTGTATTACCAAGATGTGCAACAACGCATCAAAGACCACAAATACAGCAATAAAGATTACCCACATCACAATAAAATCGATGTGATTATTGTGGTGGATATGCTGCTTACCGGCTTTGATTCCAAATACCTCAACACCCTGTATGTGGATAAAAAACTCAAATACCACGGCCTGATTCAAGCCTTCTCGCGTACCAACCGCATACTCAACGACACCAAACCCTACGGCAATATTTTAGATTTTCGCCAGCAGGAGGATGCCGTTAATACGGCTATCGCGCGGTTTTCAGGTATCGAGAATAACCTTGAGGCCGCCAAAAAATACTGGTTAGTGGACGCCGCCCCCGTAGTGATCGAAAAGCTCGATACCGCCATCACCCAGCTGCAAGACTTTATGCAAAGCCAAGGTCTTGAATATGACCCTGCTGAGGTCAACAACCTCAAAGGCGACGACGCACGCGGCCAATTTATTAATTTATTTAAAGAAGTACAGCGCCTTAAAACTCAACTAGATCAATATACGGATATCACCGAAGAGCAAAACAATAATATTGAAGCGGTCATCCCCGAAGACACCTTGCGCGCCTTTAAAGGCATGTACCTGGAAACCGCCAAGCAGCTTAAAGCCAAACAAGACAAAAGCAGTGACCCAAGTGACTCAGTACAACAACTGGATTTTGAATTTGTGCTGTTTTCGTCAGCCATTATTGATTACGACTACATCATGGGGCTGATTGCGCGATACACCCAAACCGCACAAAAAAGCCCCGCCAAACAAAAAGCGAGCCGCGAGCAGTTGATTGGCTTGCTGATGTCCAGCAGCAATATGCTGGACGATCGTGAAGACATCACCGCCTACATTAATCAACTCAAAACCGGCGAAGTGTTGGATGAACAACAAATTCGCACTGGTTTCGAAGCCTTCAAAGCGGCGAAAGCCTCGCAAGCCATTAACGACTTGGCCGCCAAACACCAACTTGAAAGCGCTGCACTGCAAAGCTTTGTTGACACCATTTTGCGCCGCATGATTTTTGACGGCGAACTATTAAATGACCTGCTGGCCCCGCGTGAGCTGAGCTGGAAAGAACGCAGCAAAGCGGAGCTGGCCTTGATGGAAGACTTGATTCCACTACTAAAAAAATGTGCCCAAGAGCATGAGATTTCGGGGTTGAGTGCCTATGAATAAGGGGATAAGCCACCAACAAGACTTTATTGAGGTGCTTGGCCACATTCAGCAAACGCGTCAGCGCGTGTTTGCCCAAGCCAACACCGCCTTGATTGATCTCTATTGGCTCATTGGGCAGACTTTAAGCCACAAGGTATCTCAAGGTGGCTGGGGCAAGAGTGTGGTGGCCGAACTAGCTCGCTTCCTCGTGCAAACTGACCCCAGCATTAAAGGTTTCAGCGATAAAAACCTTTGGCGTATGAAGCAGTTTTATGAGGCCTACCGCGATGATGAGAAACTCTCACCGCTGGCGAGAGAATTACCCTGGACGCACAACACCATCATCTTTTCGCGCTGTAAATCGTCCGATGAAAGGCATTTTTACCTGCGGCATTGCCAGCAGGAAAAATACACCTCCCGCGAGCTGGAGCGACAGATTAATGCAGCCAGTTTTGAGCGTGCAGTACTCAATCCGCCAAAACTCTCAGCAGCGCTGAGAGTTTTGCAACCTGCGATCAATCAAGCCTTTAAAGACAGCTATATCCTTGAATTTCTTGGCTTGCCGGAGTCGCCTAGCGAAACCCGTCTGCAAAAATCCCTTGTCCAGCACATGAAATCGTTCATTCTTGAGTTGGGCAAAGACTTTATATTTATGGGCGAAGAGTACCGCTTACAGGTGGGCAATCAGGATTTTTACATCGACCTGTTGTTTTACCATCGTGGTTTATCCGCCTTAGTGGCATTTGAACTTAAAATTGCACAATTTAGCCCACAGCATCTAGGCCAATTGAATTTTTACCTCGAAGCCCTAGACCGCGATGTAAAAAAGCCTCACGAAAACCCCAGCATTGGCGTACTGCTCTGCCGCGATAAAGATGATGAGTGGTGGAATATGCACTCTCGCGCAACCTATCGCCCACCTTAGTCGCGCAATATCAATTGCAACTGCCGGATAAAAAACTCATTCAAGCTAAATTGCATGAATTAATGGCGCAGCTGCCAATAAGTGATGCGCAGAGGAATGATGATGAGTAAAACAGTGAAAAAATTGTTGATGCCTAAATTGCGGGTTCCTGAATTTTGGGGTGCAGTGTAATTTATGAATACTCGTGTTAATAATTTGCCCGTATTACGCACCTTCCGTAAACAACTGCGCAACAACCTAACCCCCGCAGAAGCCAAACTCTGGACGCACCTAAAACAATCCCAATTGGAAGGCCGAAAATTTAGGCGGCAGCACAGTATTGGGTTTTATATTCTGGATTTTTATTGCCCCTCGGAGCGTTTAGCCATTGAACTGGACGGCGCCGCCCACGACAGTGCCCACGCCCAAGAATACGACCGTGAGCGCGGTTTATTTTTGGAATATTTTGGGATAAAAGTTTTGCGTTTTGAAAATAAATGGGTGTTTCAACAAACCGAAGGGGTATTAATGCACATTAAAAATCATTTTGGCTGGCGCGCTCAAACTCTCCCCCTGCCAAGGGGGAGTACCCCGCAGGGGGGAGGGGGTTTTAACCCACCTGAAAACAATCCTACATCAGCGCACCCCAGTGCAAAACCACCCCGCCCCGATGGGGCACCCCTCCTTAAAAAGGAGGGGAATTAAATGCGCCGCCCCACCAAAACCACCCCCGCCCCTAACAACTCTCCCCCTGCCAAGGGGGAGTACCCCGAAGGGGGGAGGGGGTTAAATGAGCTGGTGCCTAAGTTGCGGTTTCCTGAGTTTCGGGATGCGGGGGAATGGGAAGTTAAACCATTCGACAAGTTATTCACAATCGGTAATGGACGAGACTATAAGCATTTATCAAGTGGTAATGTGCCTGTTTATGGCTCTGGTGGTTACATGCTTTCGGTAGATAACTTTCTCTATGAAGGTGAAAGTGTATGCATTGGCCGAAAAGGCACAATAAATAACCCTATATTTTTGACAGGAAAATTTTGGACTGTCGATACATTGTTTTATACCCATTCATTTGTTGATTGTTTACCAAAGTTTATTTTTTCAATTTTTCAAAATATAAATTGGCTTGAGCATAACGAGGCTGGCGGTGTTCCAAGCCTATCAAAGGCGAATATTATAAAACTCGAAGCCCTCAAAACCCATAAAAATGGATTGATGCAGCAATTATTTCCATCATCCAATGAACAAATGGATTTAAATCATGGATAAACAACTCCAAACCCTACAACAAAACCTAGAAGCAGCCGTGCAACGAGCGGATGCCGAAGGTATTGAATTCTGGTTCGCCCGCGACCTACAAACCCCTTTGGGCTACGCCCGCTGGGAGAACTTTCAAACCGCCATCCAGCGCGCTATGGATTCCTGTGAAGCCAGTAACCATAAGGCTTCGGATCATTTTCGTGGCGTTACGAAATTGATCACTCATGGCAAAGGCGGGGAGCGCGAAATTGATGATTTTATGCTCACCCGCTACGCCTGCTACCTCATCGCTCAAAACGGCGACTCACGCAAACCGGAAATTGCTTTTGCGCAAAGTTACTTTGCCGTGCAAACCCGCAAGCAGGAGCTGATTGAAGAGCGAATGCGCTTGCAGGCCAGAATGGAGGCTCGCGACCGTTTAAAAGAATCCGAAAAAGCCCTGTCGCAAAATATCTTTGAACGCGGGGTGGATGATGAGGGTTTTGGTCGCATTCGCTCACAAGGCGACAAAGCGTTGTTTGGCGGCCATACCACCCAAGCCATGAAGGATAAATACGGCATTATCAAAAGCCGCCCATTGGCAGACTTTTTACCCACGCTGACCATCGCCGCCAAAAACCTCGCCACAGAAATGACTACCCACAATGTGGAGCAAGCCAATTTGCAGGGTGAGCGTGCTATTACAGATGAACATGTGCAAAACAATATAAGCGTGCGCAATATGCTAGGGCAGCGCGGCATTAAACCGGAAAAGCTGGCCGCCGAAGAAGATTTAAAAAAGCTGGAACGGCGCGTGAAATCTGAAGAAAAAAATTGCCAAAGCACACAAAAACCTTGCCGCCAAAAGCAGAAGATAATTCATGACCGAAAACGACCAAAAAGAATTAGGCAATACGCTTTGGAGAATTGCCGACGACCTGCGCGGCGCAATGAATGTCATCACGATCATGAAATTCTCTACACAGTGTGTAGAGAATTTCGATGAGGCTTGCGCATGAGTGATCTTATTCTCTATACCAGCGAAGACGGACAAAGCCAAGTACAACTACGCGCGAAGCTAGGTACTGTTTGGCTCACCCAGTTGGAGATGGCGGAGCTGTTCAACGCCACTAAGCAGAACATCTCCCTGCACTTAAAAAACATCTATCAGGATGGCGAGCTAGCCCCTGCGGCAACTGTCAAGGAATCCTTGACAGTTCAAAACGAAGGCGGCCGTGAAGTGCGCCGAACGGTTACGCTCTACAACCTCGACGCCATTCTGGCCGTGGGCTACCGGGTGCGCTCGCCCCGTGGAGTGCAGTTTCGCCGCTGGGCCAGCACGGTGCTGGCGGAATACCTGAAGAAAGGCTTTGTAATGGATGACGAGCGCCTGAAAAACCCCGACGGCCGCCCGGACTATTTCGATGAGATGCTGGCGCGCATTCGCGATATTCGCGCCTCGGAGAAACGCTTTTATCAAAAGGTGCGCGACCTGTTTGCACTGGCCGCTGATTACGATAAAACCGATCAAGCCACCCAACAGTTTTTTGCCACAGTACAAAACTGCCTGTTATACGCCGTCACGCAGCAGACGGCAGCCGAAATTATCCTCGCCCGCGCCAACCCTGCTGACGCCCATTTTGGTTTGCTTACCTGGAAAGGTGCGCAGGTTCGTAAGCAGGATATTGTGATCGCTAAAAATTACCTGACTGAAGATGAAATCGACACACTCAACCGGTTGGTGGTTATCTTTTTGGAAACAGCTGAATTGCGTGCTAAACGCCAAACCATTACTAGCATGGCATTCTGGCAGGAAAACATCGGGCAAATTATTACGGCCAATGGCTTTCCTTTGCTGGCAGGCGCAGGCTCGATAAGCCATGCGCGCATGGAACAACAAGTCACTTCACTGTATTTAGATTACGACCAACGCCGGAAAACCCAAGAAGCACAGGAGGCGGACGCGCAAGATGATGCTGAATTAAAGGCACTGGAAAACCATATTAAGAATCGCCCCTTAAAAGGCAAATGAGATTATCTCCATGACCGAGAACGACCAAAAAGAATTAGGCAATACCCTCTGGAAAATTGCCGACGACCTGCGCGGCGCCATGAATGCCGACGATTTCCGCGATTACATGTTGTCGTTTTTATTTTTGCGCTATCTCTCCGATAACTACGAGCAGGCCGCAAAAAAAGAATTAGGCAAGGATTATCCAAAGCTAGAAAAAGACGATAAACGTGCGCCCCTTGCCCTGTGGTATGCCGAAAATAAAAGCGACACCGCCGACTTTGAAAAACAAATGCGCCGCAAAGTGCATTATGTAATTGAACCTGCGCACCTGTGGAGCAGTATTGCGGAGCTTGCGCGCACACAAAATGAAGAGCTGCTGCACACGCTGCAAAAAGGCTTTAAATATATCGAGAACGAATCCTTTGAAAGCACCTTTGGTGGCTTGTTCTCTGAGATTAATTTGGATTCGGAAAAACTGGGAAAAAATTACACTGAGCGTAATAAAAAACTCTGCGCCATTATCAGTAAAATTGCCGATGGCATTAATAAATTCTCCACCACTACCGATATATTAGGCGATGCCTTTGAATACCTAATTGGCCAATTCGCCGCAGGCTCCGGCAAAAAAGCCGGTGAGTTTTATACGCCACAACAAATATCCTCGATATTATCAGCTATCGTTACCCTCGACAGCCAAGAGCCGAAAACAGGCAAAAAGAAAAAACTCGATAAAGTATTAGATTTCGCCTGTGGTTCTGGTTCGTTGTTATTAAACGTGCGCAAACAAATGGGGCCGCACGGCATTGGCAAAATTTACGGGCAGGAATCCAATATCACCACCTACAACTTAGCGCGTATGAATATGCTGCTACATGGGGTGAAAGATTCCGAGTTTGAAATTCACCACGGCGACTCATTGCTAAATGAGTGGGACATTTTGAGTGAAATGAACCCCGCAAAAAAAATGGAGTTCGATGCCATTGTTGCCAATCCGCCTTTTAGCTACCGCTGGGAACCGAACGAAACATTGGCCGATGATTTCCGTTTTAAAAGCTATGGCCTTGCACCTAAATCAGCGGCGGATTTTGCTTTTTTGTTGCACGGTTTTCACTTCCTGGGCAACGAAGGCACGATGGCCATTATTTTGCCCCATGGTGTTTTATTCCGTGGCGGCGCGGAGGAGCGCATCCGCACGAAATTATTAAAAGATGGCCACATCGACACAGTAATCGGCTTACCTGCCAATTTGTTTTTTTCCACCGGTATTCCCGTGTGTATTTTAGTGCTGAAAAAATGCAAAAAACCGAATGACGTTTTATTCATTAACGCTAGCGGTAGCGAACATTTTGATAAAGGCAAACGGCAAAATAAATTATCGCCGGAACACATTGAAAAAATTGTGTCCACTTATCAGCTCCGCAAGCAGGAAGACCGCTATTCACGCCCAGTGGCAATGAAAGAAATTGAGAAGAACGATTACAACCTCAATATCTCGCGCTACATTAGCACTGCGGTTGCGGATGAAGAAATTGATCTTGCTGGGGTGAACGCTGAACTGATTAATCTGGAAAACGTCATCCAAGCCGCCACACAAAAACACAATGGGTTTTTAAGGGAATTAGGGCTGCCTTTGTTGCCATAAATGACCGATCATACGCAACAAATCTCCCCTACCCCCTTTAAAATGGGGGGCAAACCGGGATGCTCGTCCCATTACTGCAGCAGTGACAAAACCCCATGAAAATCATCATCCTAGGCGCAGGCCAAGTCGGCGGTACGCTGGCGGCTAATTTGGCGTCAGAAGCCAACGACATCACCGTAGTAGACCGCAACGAAGCCCACCTGCGCGAGCTGCGCGATAACCTGGATATAGGCACGGTGTTCGGCCACGCCTCCCACCCGGATGTGTTGCTGCGGGCGGGTATTGAGGATGCCGACATGCTCATCGCCGTCACCAGCGACGACGAAATCAACATGGTGGCCTGCCAAATTGCCCACAACCTGTTCAACACCCCCAGGAAAATCGCCCGCGTGCGCTCGCAGGAGTATGTGAGTTACCCCGGTTTATTCGGCAAAAACGCCTTCCCGGTGGATGTCATCATCAGCCCGGAGCAACTGGTGAGCGACTATATTCACCGCTTAGTGGAGCAACCCGGCGCCTTGCAAGTGCTGGATTTTGCCCAGGGTTTGGTGCAGTTGGTGGCGGTGCGGGCTTACTACGGCGGGCCTTTGGTGGGGCAAGAATTGCGGTTTATCCGCAAACACATGCCCAACGTGGACACCCGCGTGGCCGCCGTGTACCGCCGCAACCGGGCCATTACACCGCAGGGCAATACGGTAATCGAAGCGGACGACGAGGTATTTTTTATCGCCGCCAAAGAAGACATTCGCGCGGTGATGAGCGAACTGCGCAGGCTTGAGCGCCCGTACAAGCGCATCGTAATTGCCGGTGGCGGCAACATCGGCTTGAACTTAGCTTTGAAGCTGGAAACCCGCTACGCCGTTAAAGTCATCGAATTCAACCGCAACCGCGCCACGTTTTTATCGGAAAAACTTGAACACGCCATCGTGTTAAACGGCAGCGCCTCCGACCAAAACCTGCTGGTGGAAGAAAACATCGAAGACTCCGACGTGTTCCTCGCCGTCACCAACTCCGACGAAGCCAACATCATGGCCTCCATGCTGGCCAAACGCCTAGGCGCGCGCAAAGTGCTCACGCTTATCTCCAACCCCGCCTATGTGGATTTAGTGCAAGGCGGCGAGATCGACATCGCTATCTCGCCACAGCAAGCCACCATCGGCAGCCTGCTCACCCACGTTCGGCGGGGCGACATAGTTAATGTGCATTCCCTGCGGCGCGGCGCGGCGGAGGCGATTGAAGTGATCGCCCACGGCGACAGTAAATCCTCCAAAGTGGTGGGTAAAAATATCGAAGATATAGACCTGCCCGAAGGCGCCACCATCGGCGCCATTGTACGCGCCACCAAGAACGCCCAGGGCGTGGAATCCGGCCATGAAGTGCTCATCGCCCACGATAAAACCCGCGTGGAATCGGGGGATCACATCATTGTGTTCTTAGTGGATAAGCGCTACACACGGGATATTGAGCGCTTGTTTCAGGTGGGGTTTTCGTTTTTTTAGCGCGCTACAGGAATGTCATTCACTGATGTTACGCAGCGCAGAGTGGAACGCAGGCTGAAACGTAGGGCGGACTTTAGTCCGCCATCGGGCGCAAGCCCGACCCATAACACTTACCGGCAGACAAGGGACACCCCTACGATGCACCCTGCTGAGCCGTTTTTATCCGCTCGATAATACCGCGCAAATGCTGCGCCGAATGCAGAAACAACGCCTGCTCTTCCTCATTCAACTTCGGGTGCAAAATGCGCTCTATGCCGCGCTTGCCGATCACCGCAGGCAGGCTTAAACACACATCACTCACCCCCAAATACCCATCGGATTTTAAACTCACCGGCATGGTGTGTTTGGTGTCGGTGATGATGTTATGAATGATGTCGGCGGCGGCCAAGGCGATGGCGTAACTGGTGTGGCCCTTGCGCCGCAACACTTCAAAACCACCTTCAGAAGCCTGCTTGAACAGCGCGCGGCGGTGGGGGTTGTCTTCGATGGTTTCGCCGCCCGTAACCGCAAGGCTCATGGCGGGAAATTGGGTTTGGCCGTGCTCGCCCAGAATGTAGGCGCGGATGTCTTCGGTGTGGATATGAATGTCTTCAGCCAGCAATTGGCGGAAACGGGCGGAGTCCACCAGGGTGCCGGTGCCCAGCACTTGGCTGGGCGCAAAGCCTGTGAATTCAATGGCGAAGTACACCAGAATGTCCACGGGGTTGCTCACCATCAGCAGTTTGGCCTGCGGGGAGATTTGCGCCAAGGGCGGCAGCAGTTGGGCCATAAGGGCCACGTTGGCGGGGCCGAGCAACTGCCGGTCGGGCATGTCGGCGGCCATAGGCACCGAGGCGCAAATCACCAGCACATCGCTGCCTGCGGTGTCGCTCAGCTCACCGGCGACAATTTTAGTGGGGGTATCAACGAATAATTGCCCGTGCCGCAAATCCAGCACATCGCCCATCACCGACTCCTTCGTGCGGCCCACCAACACCAATTCTTGAATAATATTTTTCAGCGATAACACAAAGGCCAGGGCAGAACCTACGTGGCCTAGGCCGATGATGGAGACTTTCATAGTGCCGCCTTATGGGGATTCATCTGTGTAAACCGGCAAATGGGAACAAGCCCTAAGTGTAGAAGCAAACACTAAGGCCTTTCACTTTTGCTTGCGGTTTTGAATAACTCGAACAACTGACGCGCCCGCAAGCCAAAGCGTTCCCCCCAGCAGCACAGGGTAAATCAGTAGGAGGTCAACGCGGATGTTGCACTCGCCAGAACACAGCACCCGCGTATACATCAAGTACTCGTACACGGCATAGGCGAGCCAAAGGACAGACCCAACGCAGAACCCTCGCCTGCCCGAAAGGCGCCAACAGACACACAGGGCCAGCGCCAATAGAAGCGCGATGGGAATCGGCTGAATCATTTCTAGCTAACCTCGCTGCAGGGCCTATTCATTTCTTGCTAGCACCGAGGTCGGTTTCGCCCGATGTCGGTGCTAGCGTCCAACCTACGCCGAGCGTAAGCGTTCTGAATAGTTACTTTTACGGCTTATTGGGGCAACTCAATCCCCGAAGCCGCAGGCAGCAAACGCGGGGCGTGGATGAGTAGGGTTTTTTGGCGGGCGAGTTCGCCGCTGAGTAACTTCACCTGGCTTTTGGCCACTTTAAACTGCTTGGCCAGCCATTCGATCAGGTGTGTATTGGCCTGCCCGTCTATGGGCGGGGCGGTGATGCGTATTTTGATGCGCCCTTCCTGCGGCCCCACCCACTGGTTGGACGAGGCCTTAGGTTGCAGCAACACCTGCACAATTAAATCTTCCCCCTGCCAGCGGTAAAAAGCCTGTTCCACCTAAAACCCCAACAACATACCCAAGGGAACACCGGTGCTATTGGCTACACCCTGCAACGCCATGCGCACCACCATAAGCGCCAAGCCTGCAAATAACATGGAGAAATCAAAACCGCCGGTGGGCGGAATAATTTTGCGGAACGGCGCCAGCAGCGGCTCCACAATTTGATAGACCAACACCAATGCCGGATTACGGCTGTAAGGCGCAACAAAGCTGGCAATCATCACCACAAAAAACAAAATTAAATAAACGTGGCTGACAAATAACAGCGTGCCAATCAACGCCCAATACAACACAGTAAACGGCATATAAAGAGCGCCGTGAACCACCAGGATCATCAGCTCCACCATCAGCGTGTGGAACAACAGCGCCAACACCACCGAGGCCATATCCACCCCCCAAAGCCCAGGGATAATTTTGCGCAGGGGCATCAACACCGGGTTGGTGATTTTTACCACCAGTTGGGAGAGCGGGTTATAAAAATCCGCCCGCGCCAGCTGCATTAAAAAACGTAAACAAATCGCCAATAAATACAGGCTGCCGAGTGTGTTCAATAAAAAATGCAGTATGGATACAAGGGTGCTCATTTGGGTTCTCTTGTTTTGTGGCGTTTTTAGGGTTTTTTAACCCAGTGTGTAACTGTAGGCAGGACTTTAGTCCGACCGAGGTTTCTAGGTTCAGCCTAGGTGCCCGAAACCTCACCCCCCAACTCATCCGCAAGGCTTATGGCGCGTGCCTGGCAGGCGAGCATGGCGTTGCGCACCAAAGCGTTCAACCCCCCGGCCTCAAACTGTAACAGAGCTTGCTCCGTGGTGCCCTTGGGCGAGGTGACGCGGCGGCGCAATTCAGCCGGCGCCACCTGTGTTTGCAAGGCCAGGCTGGCCGCACCCAGGGCGGTTTGAATACACAGCGCTTGGGCGCATTCAGGCGATAACCCCTGCTCCACAGCGGCCTCGATCATAGCCTCCATAAACTGAAAAAAATACGCAGGCCCAGAGCCAGAAAGCGCAGTTACGCTATCCAACAGAGGTTCTTCCGGCACCCATTGCACCAGCCCCGTGGCACCCAGCAATTGCTCCACCGCGCCGTGCTGCGCCGGGGTTAAGCCTTCCGCGTACACACCCGTGGCGCCCAGGCCAATTTGCGCCGGGGTGTTGGGCATGGCGCGGGCAAGCAGGCTGTGGCCCAACCAGCGCTTAAGGCTATTTAAACGAATACCCGCCGCCACCGAAATCACCAACGCGCCTGGCTTAACCGCGCCCACCAACGCCTCACACACCGGGCGCATCACTTGGGGTTTCACGCTTAACACCAAAATATCCGCCTGCTGCGCCGCTATGCGGTTATCCGTGCTGGTGTTTACACCCATCTCATTTGCCAGCACCTGCAAGTGCTCCGCACGCGGCCCCGCCATCACAATCTGCTGCGCCGGGGTGCCGTTATTGATTAAGCCTTGGGCAATGGCGCGGGCCATATTACCGGCGCCGATAAAACTGATCACTGTCACAGGTTGTTCTCAAGATAAAGGATGGATAGTGGCTGGAAGGGGTGCGATTCATCGCGCCCTAATATGTATCGCGCCTGGTTTGATCGGGTTTACCTGGGCACAATAAATTGCACCCCACCGAGGGTTTTGGGGATCAAAAACATTCCAAAACTTGCTGGCGGCGCAAATACTGCCAGGGTTTTTGGGCGGGCCGAAGTATAGCCGATAGGCTGCGCACGCAGCCAACCGAGTAGCGCCAGATAGGTTTGAACCTAAAAACCTCAGCTGGATCACCCAACATCCTCGCGCCCGCGCGAACACAAGGGTCGCCCCACACCTTCCCACCACCGCCCATCCCTAGCCACATCACCCCCAACACTCGCCCCAACCCGCACACCTCTGTTATGTTGTAACTTTTTTAACAGGCGGCTTTATGGCGTGGCAGGCAATTCCCACTAACATCATCACCGGCTTCTTAGGTGCCGGTAAAACCACCGCCATTTTGCACTGGCTCAAACACAAACCTGCGGACGAATACTGGGCGGTGTTGGTGAATGAATTTGGTGAAATCGGCATAGATGGTGCGCTGATGAAGGGCCAAGGCGCTTACATCAAAGAAGTGCCCGGCGGCTGCATGTGCTGCGTAGCCGGGCTGCCCATGCAAGTGGGGCTAAACCGCCTAATCGCCGAAGCCAAACCCAACCGCATATTGATAGAACCCACAGGCCTAGGCCACCCAGCGCAAATCATCGAAGCGCTCACCAGCCAGCCCTTCAACAAACTATTAAAACTGCACGCCAGCCTGTGTTTAATCGACCCGCGCAAATTAGCGGATGCGCGTTTTATTCAACACGAAACCTTTTTGGCCCAAGCCGCCTTGGCGGATGTACTGGTAGCCAGCAAAACCGACTTAGCCACAGCGGATGACCTGGCCGCTTTTGAAGAGTTTGCCCACGCACAACCCGCCAAAACCCGCGCCTATTGCAGCCAAGGCGCGCTGAATCTGGCCTTGTTACAACAGCCCTACACCCCCAAAACCCTACCCAAAAGCGCAACCCACAACACCACAAGCAACCCCTTACAAAACACCTTTATGCAACTGCCAAGCCCCGCCGAGGGCGAGCTGTTTATACGCAAGCAGAACCAAGGCCAGGGTTATTTCTCCTGCGGCTGGGTGTTCAAGCCGGAGGCAATATTCGCTATGGAGCCTTTGTTTATATGGCTTTCAGGCCTTGTGTGCCAGCGGGTAAAAGGCGTGATGATCACCACCGAGGCGATTATTGGCTTTAACGCGGAGGACGGCGTGTTATCCATGAATGAGCTGGATGAGTGTGAGGACAGCCGTTTAGAAATAATTCACCCGCAGGCTTTAGATTGGGATGAAATTGAGCGGGTTTTGTTGGGGTGTCTTGCGGGGCAAGCATAAACCTAAAAACCTGCCCCACCGCATTAATCTCTCATCATTAACTCAGCTATTTTTTCACCCACAGATTTAAACCTAGAAACCTCAGTTGAGCGCCCAAAAGCTGTGCAATCCATTGATGCGAATAGTGAAAGTTAAAAATGAAGGGCAACCTTATTGGTTGTTCGAATTTTTTAACTTTTGCTAGGCGCGT
>JBEGTZ010000277.1:0-3365 GCA_041179125.1 Pseudomonadota bacterium
CTGCCGTCCAGGTCGAAGGCGGCGCCGTCGGTGGATCGTGGATCCCAGCCTAAACCTACGATGAGTTTTTTCAGGGTTGGGGCTTCTTTGCTTAAGTTGACGTTGCCGCCTTTTTGTAAACTAATTGCCATGGTGCGTGCTCCTAGGAGTGGTTGGGGTAGTTATGGATAACGTGAAACGCTTACTTTGGGGTACTTGTTGTGAAATCAATAGGCGAGGTTTAGCCCTGTTGCTCCGCCTTGCGGTGCCGCACAGATGACCACAACGACAGGCCGATAAACGCAACGCCGGATAAGCCGGTAAACCATTCAGGGATGTGGTAAGTAACACTCAGCAGCATGATAGCGGCGAGGAGACCAATGGCGTAGTGGGCGCCGTGCTCCAGGTAAATATAGGCTTCCAGCGTGCCTTTGCGCACCAAAAAGATCGTTAACGAGCGCACAAAAAAGGCACCGATGGCCAAGCCAACCATGATGATGACCACATCTTTGGTAATGGCAAACGCGCCGATCACACCGTCAAAACTAAACGAGGCATCCAGCACTTCCAGGTACAAAAAGCCGCCGATGCTGCCTTTTTTGATCAACTCCCCGGCGCTGTTCACCTCTTCTTTGGCTTCGAGCAGACCACTGAGAAAATCCACCGCGAGGTAAATGGCGATACCGCCGATACCGGATAACAATACGGAAAACTTTTGCGCTTCAGGCACGATCATTGATGCGCCATATACGGCCAGCAGGGTTAACAGGGTGGAGAGGCCTTCGTTACCGTGGTTGCCGAATTTCTCTTCAATCCATCCCAGCCAGTGGGTATCTTTTTCTTCATCAAATAGGAAGTTAAGGAAGACCAGCATCAAAAAAGAACCGCCAAAGGCCGCAATTTGCGGGTGGTGGTCGGTGAGTTGGCGGGCGTATTCATCCGGTTGGTTAAGGGCCAAATCCACTACTTCCTTCAAACCCAGGCCGGTGGCTACCGCCACAATGGCGATGGGGAACACCAGCCGCATCCCAAATACCGCTACCAAAATACCCACGGTTAAGAAGAGTTTTTGCCAAAACTCATCCCAGGTGCGCAACACGGCGGCGTTCACCACGGCGTTATCAAACGATAAGGAGACCTCCATAACCGCGAGGATGCTGGTGATGAGCAACGCTTGTAGGGCGCCGGACACCCCGCCAAGGGTGTAGCCCCACCAAGTGGCCACCGCCAGCAGGACAATAGAAATCACAATGGACCAGGTAAAATGTTTCATGGGTTTGGGGTGCTCCAAAGACAGATAAATTGACAAAAAACAAGTGAATAGAGGGCAGCCTGGGCCGCAAATTACTGGGCAGATTAGCACAAAGTGTTTGCCGCGCCACTGGGGTCTGCGGGGCTAATTACAGGCATTCATTGTGAAGCGAAAAAACACATCCGCCCGATGGCTGTTTTGCACTGAATTAGTTGAACTGTCGGCGGTTTGTGTGTTTCTCTTGGCGTTTATTGGCACGCAACACCAGGAGCACTTTTATGTCATCTCGCCGTTTACCGGTTTATTTATTACTCGACACTTCAGGCTCCATGCGCGGGGAGCCGATTGAATCGGTGAATGTGGGCCTGCGCAGTATGCTCAGCAGCCTGCGGCAGAACCCCTACGCGCTGGAGAGTGTGTTTTTAAGCATTATCACCTTCGATTCCAAAGTGCAGCAGGTATTGCCACTCACCGCCCTGCCGCAATTGCAGCTGCCGGAGATTGTCTGCCCCAACTCGGGCGCGACTTTTTTGGGGGAGGCTTTAGAGTATGTGTGCGACCGTTTAGAGCAGGATTGGGTGAAGCCCAGCGATGAGCAGCCCGGCGATTGGCGGCCCCTGTTGTTCATTATGACCGACGGTAAACCCTCGGATACGCTGGCCTATGAAGAGGCGATTCCGCGTGTGCATCGAATGCAGTTCGCCTCGGTGATCGCCTGTGCCGCAGGGCCTAAAAGCGTGCCGGATCAGCTCAAAGAACTCACCCAGCAGGTGGTGAGCCTGGACACTATGGACAGCAACACGTTTGCTTCGTTTTTCCAGTGGGTGAGCGATGCGGTGGTGTCCGGTGGGGCGAGCCAAGACGGCCAGCAAAACACCGATTTACCACCCCCACCACCGCAAATTACCATCGCGTTTTAACCCCTTTTTAACCGGAGCGTTTTATGCGCCGTTTGCCGATATTTTTTCTGCTGGATGTGTCTGAATCTATGGTGGGCGAGAATGTTCGCCAGTTGCAGGTGGGCCTGGAGCGCTTGGTGAAAAGCCTGCGCACCGACCCGCACGCGCTGGAAACCGTGCATTTAAGCGTGCTGGCGTTTGCGGGCAAAACCCGCACCCTGGCGCCCTTAACGGAGCTGGCGGCGTTTTATCCGCCGCGTTTACCCATCGGCGCGGGCACCTGTTTAGGGGTGGCGCTGGAGCATTTAATGGATGAACTCAGCCGCAACCTGATCAAAACCACGCCGCAGCAAAAAGGCGATTGGAAGCCGGTGGTGTATTTGATGACCGACGGCAAACCCACCGACGACCCCAGCGCCGCCATTGCGCGCTGGCAGCGGGAATTTGCCTCGAAGGTGACGCTGGTAGCCATCGCCATCGGCAAACATGCCTCGTTGCAAACACTGGAACAGCTCACCGCAAACGTGCTGCAACTGGACGCCAGCACCGATGAGGAATTCCGCCGCTTTGTGGATTGGGTGACGCAATCGGTGGTGGCGCAAAGCCGCAGTTTGTCCGCCAATGCTGTAAGCCTCGCCAAATTGGACACCAGTATTCTGACCAAAATTGGCCTGGATGCCGCCGCCACTGTGTTGGATGAAGATTTTGTGGTGCTCACCGGGCGCTGCCAAAACAACAAATTGCCCTACCTGATTAAATACGAACGGCTATCCAAAATGGTGGGCAGCCTGGCGTTCAACCTGCGTTTGGATAACTACCACCTGGTTGGTGTGTACGCCTTGGAGCAGGATTATTTTGACCTGTCCGACAACCGCGTGATGACCCGCACCATCAACTCCGACGCCCTAGTGGGCGCCCCCGGCTGCCCACACTGCGGCAACCCGGTGGGGTTTGCCATGTGCAGTTGCGGACAGATTATGTGTATTCGCGGCGAAGGCAGCGCGGTGTGCCCCAGCTGTAGCAAAACCTGTTCGTTCCAGCATTCGGATGGTGAGGGGTTTGATGTGACGCGGGGGCGGGGTTAGCGGTTTGTAACTATGCATTTTCGTGCATTATCCTAGAAACCTCAGTTGAGCGCCCAAAAGCTGTGCAAGCCATTGATGTGAATAGTGAAAGTTAAAAATGAAGGGCAACCTTATTGGTTGTTCGAATTTTTTAACTTTTGCTAGGCGCGT
>JBEGTZ010000278.1:0-16904 GCA_041179125.1 Pseudomonadota bacterium
AGGCGCAGGCGATGGCGGCCACCAGGGTTTTGCCGGAGCCTACATCGCCCTGCACCATGCGCAACATGGGGGAATTTTTCCGCATATCGCAACGAATTTCGTCGATCACCCGCTCCTGCGCCTGCGTTAAAGCAAAAGGCAGCGCCTGCAATAAACGGCGCGCCAAATCCCCCGGCGGTGTAATGGCCGGGGCCGGTTCGCTCTGCGCTTTGAGGCGGGATTGCTGAACGGCCAAGTTGTGGGCGAGCAGCTCTTCAAAAGCCAAGCGCTGTTGATACGGATGTGTGCCCTCCAACAACAGCGCCACCTGGGCTTCAAGCGGCGGCGCATGGACAAAGCGCAAAGCCTGGGCGAGGCTATCCACACCAAAATGTACATTGATCGCAGCGGGCAATAATTCCTGCGGCGGATGTTCGGCCAAAAGCGCAAGGCCCGCCGCCATAATTTGCCGCATACGGCTCTGGCTGAGGCCTTCGGTTAGGGGGTAAATCGGTGTTAGGGTTTGGGCTAAATCTGGCAGTGCGTCTAAATCGTCCAACCATTCCAATTCCGGGTGATAAAACTCAAGCCCGCTCACGCCTAAACGTGGGTCGCCATAACAACGCACCGCCGTGCCTGGGCTGAAGCGGTGAATTTGCGCGGCGGTGAAGTGGTAAAAACGCAGCACCGCCTGGCCGGTTTCATCCTCCAACACCACCACCAAACTGCGCCTGCGGCCCTGCTGCACCTGCGCCGAATGCACCCAGCCTTGAATTACCACGCTGGAGTTCAAGCTCAAACTGCCCATATCGGTAATGTGCGTGCGATCCAAATAACGCAGGGGCAGGTGGAAACATAAATCCTGCACAGTATTAATCCCCAACCGCGCAAGCTTCACCGCCATTGCATCCCCCACGCCTTTTACATGGCGCACGGCGATGGACTCCGGCCCTGAAATTCCCTGTGTTTTTAACGCCGCAAGCGAAGCCATAAGATCACCCGCCGTACACCACATCACCCAAACGGCATTGGGTGATGGCCTGGCGCACGGCATCAATAGCGTTTAAACGCGGGAAACTCGCCCGCCAGGCCAGCGCCACCGTGCGGCTGGGCGCAGGGTCAACAAACGGGCGCACCACCAGCAACCCCTCCGCAAGATGTGTTCCCCGTGCGGCGCTGGCGGGCAGAATGGTAATCCCCAAGCCCGAGGCCACCATGTATTTAAGCGTTTCCAGCGAGCTGCCCTCCGAGGCGATACGCACGCGCCCCAATGGGTCTTCAATATGGGATTTTAAATTCGGGCAGGCCTGCAACACCTGGTCGCGAAAACAATGGCCCTCACCCAGCAACAAAATATCGTACTCACCCAACTCCTCCGGCGCGATGGCGGCGGCATCGACCAACGGATGATTAGCCGCCATCACCACCACAAAATGCTCTTCATACAACGGTTGTGTCACCACATCCGGCTCGTTAAAAGGCAGCGCAATCACCACGGCATCCAATTCGCCCTGCCGAATACGTTTTCTCAACCTGGCCGTAAAACTCTCTTCTATATAAAGAGGCATCAACGGAGCCAACTGCTGAAGCTGGGGTAAAAGGTGCGGAAAAAGGTAGGGGCCAATAGTAAAAATAGCCCCGATCGAAAAAGGGCTATTAAGCTGCCCTTTACCCGTGCTGGCTAAATCTTTAATCGCAGCGGATTGCTCCAACACTTTTTGCGCCTGCTGAACAATCTGCAACCCCAACGGCGTTGGGTAAACGCGGGTTTTAGCGCGCTCAAATAGCAGCGTCTCCAGCTCCTCCTCAAGCTTTTTAACCGCAATACTCAACGTAGGCTGCGAGACCTTACAACGCTCCGCCGCGCGGCCAAAATGCTGCTCCTGAGCCAGTACCACTATGTAGCGCAATTCAGTTAAGGTCATGCATTAACCCACTCATAAGATCTCCCATGACAGCAGACACATTTAAACTTTTATGGATTGGCTGCGGCGACATAGCCCGCCAAACCTTGCCCCTAATGACCGGTTACACCATCACCGGCTTAAGCCGCAAAAACAAACCGTTTCTCGCCCCCCACCACTTCTGGCAAGCGGACCTGAGCCTGCGCAACCTAACACCTGCGCTCGCCGAACAAAATTTCAACGCACTGGTAATTACCCTTGCGCCAGGCGCCTACTCCGCCGAGGACTACCGCAACACATACTGGTTAAATACCCAGTATATTGTGCAGCAGCTCGAAGGAAAATCAAAGCCTTTATTAGTATTTGTATCCAGCACCAGTGTTTACGCGCAAAACCAAGGCGAGTGGATAGACGAGCACAGCCCAACACACCCACAAAACCCCGCCGCACAATGGTTGCTCAAAGCGGAATCTGAAATTGCCCAATCCGGCTGCCCTTTTTGCATCCTGCGCCCATCCGGTATCTATGGCCCAGGGCGGGATTTCCTCATTCGACAAGTGATGCAGGGGGTTGCCGGCGGCGATTCATTCACCAATCGAATCCACAGCAACGACCTGGCGCGCCTACTGGCTTTTTTAGTCGAACGCCACCGACAAGGGCAACCCCTGCCGCCCTACCTGTTAGCCAGCGACGACGCACCCGTAACCAGCCATGACATTCGCCTTTGGTTGACCGCCGCCCTAGGTATCGACGCACCAACAGCGGCGCAGCCACACAATGGCCCCGCACGCGGCGGCAATAAACGCGTAAACAACAACCTGCTGCATCAACTGGGGTTCCAGTTGCACTACCCCAGCTACCGTGAAGGCTACCCAGAACTCTGCCGAGCGACAAAAATAACGTGACGAAAGTCTCATTAATCCACACGCATGAAAAAAAAGTTTTTCCGTTAAATTCACTAAGGCTCACCAAAATTTGGCGTAAATTTTTCATTTTTTTTAGCAGGCTTAACACGTACTACGTCAATACAACCAAAACACAGCCACAGGCCCCAGCAATTACAGCCTTCTACTTCCAGCACTCAGATGGACAAGACCCGCCAGGTTTGCGAACACTAACTGACGATAAATTTAACACTCGCCCAAAGCACTCTAACAATGGGTAAAATTGCGGGTTGTTGTGAAAAATGAATTCCGCTAGTATCTCTATCACCAAGGCGCTGATGGTTAAAAAGCCTCGGTAAAACCAGCCTTCAGCGGCTAAAAAACCATTTTTGTTTAACGCAAAAATAAAACTTATCCCCCTCATCCAAAATGTTCGAAGGAGTAATACCATGGCAATTTATTTAATGTACGACGGCATGAAAGGCAACGTTACAGCAGACGGTTACAAAGACCACATCCAAATTTCTTCTTTGCAATTTGGTGTTGGCCGTGGCGTCAGCATGGAGCCAGGTAATCTTGCTAACCGTGAAGCAACTAAGCCTTCAATTAGCGAAATCACCATCACAAAATCTGCCGACAACACCGTAACTGATTTTTTCCGCGAATCCGTAGTGGGTTCTGCTGGTAAAAATGCCAAGTTTAAGTTTGTACAAACTGGCGCCGACAAAGTAGTTGAATACATGAATATCGACCTGTTCGATACCATCATCAGCGGCTACTCCATCAGCGCACCTGGCGACGGCGACCCAATGGAAAGCATCAGCATCAGCTTCTCCAAAATCGAAGTTAACTACAACGACTTCGACACCGCCAACAAAAACTCTAACCCACAACGTGTGGGCTACGACTTGGCCACGGCTAAGCCTATCTAAGTCCTGTAAGTGGGTTAAACCACTTCGCCCTAAAAGGCCTAGAAATTGTTCTAGGCTTTTTTTTCGGCCCGAAT
Source organism: Pseudomonadota bacterium (assembly GCA_041179125.1). GTDB lineage: Bacteria > Pseudomonadota > Gammaproteobacteria > Pseudomonadales > Cellvibrionaceae > CAMCXE01. Next base: position 3,774 of record JBEGTZ010000278.1, read on the forward strand.
TTTTAAACAAAAGGAAATCACATGTCTTATATATACGCAGCCGTAGATGATCTACAGGGCTTACCTAAAGTAGGCACCAAACACTGTGTCCCCCTGGTGCAGCACTACGCCAAAGCGCCCGTTACCGGGTTGTGGAAAGAAGGCGAACCTGTACTGGGCAATACCACCATCAAAAAAGGGACGGTTATTGCAACTTTTGTAAATGGGAAATATGCCAATCTGCCTACGGGAAATCACGCCGGGCTGTATATTTCCCAGGATACGAATGGGATTTGGCTGATGGATCAATGGAAAGACGACGTTAAAAAACCTACGATCTCTAAACGTTACGTCAAAAAATTAGTTAAAAATACCGATGGCAGCTATCCTGACGCCAGCAACAATGCGCTCGCTTATCGAGTGGTGGAATAATGTTTATTCGTTACATTGGCTTACTCAGCCTCAGCCTGTGCGCCTGCACTAATATTTGCGTCAACGCACAGGCCCAGACAGGCGCCCAGACACACATCCAATGTCCCGATAAAATAATGCCCACAGGCATCACATTAACCCCAGCCATTAAAACAGAAGGCTGGGATTATCTTGCCAGTGACATGCCGATTTGGCTGACTAATTTAACGATATACGATGGCCCAGTAATACAAAACGCAGCCTTGGCGCCTAACGTACAAAAAAATAATGAGGAATTTTGGGAGTTTAAATCGCACCCTGGCGTTAAATTTCTCAGTTGTGAATATGCCAATGGCGCATTCAAACTCTTTAAACCACTACCCAACGGCTTAACAGCCTGTCGGTTAAGTGTAAAAAAATCATCGCCTTCCGGGATTTTGCAAGGCGGTTTTATCTGTTGGTAAGGATTATGATTTCAGCCGATAGAGCGTGAACAACTTAAGGTAATCGATATGGCAAAGCTCACACAAGACAACCGCCTCATGGCCATCAGTAATTTTGGCCTGGGCAAAGACGCATTCTTAGCGACTGATTTCACTGGCAATGAATTCCTTTGCGGGTTATTTCAATATGAAGTGGAAGTATTAAGTGACATCCACGATTTAACACCGGAAAAAGTCGTTGGCAAACGCGGCACCGTATCGATTCAAAACGAACAAAAACGCAAATTTAATGGTTTTGTACGCAGCTTAACTATGGGCGAAACCGAAGGCCATGACTATCGCCGCTATCGCTTAGTGATGGTGCCCTGGCTGTGGTTTTTAAGCAAAACCCAAGGCAACCGTATTTTTCAAAATAAAAGCAGCAAGGATATTATTACAAAAGTATTTAGCGATTTGGGCTTTAACGATTTTGAATTTCGCGGCTGTGCAACGGCACCGCGTGAATACTGCGTGCAATACGGCGAAAGCGACTTAAATTTTGTGTTGCGCCTAATCGAAGAAGAAGGATTTATTTATTACTTTAAACACACCGACGCCAAACACCAGCTCATTATCAGCGATTCATTCCACGCGCCAGAAAAACTGCCAGAAACCAATTTAGAATACTCCCAAGGCAGCAGTATTCAGGCCCATATTTTCAGTTGGAACCGCAATTATACCTTCCGCAAAGGCGCCTGGACGCTTAACGATTACGCCTTTAAAACCCCGCCAAAAGATTTAAAAACCAGCTCAAAAACCGTCAGCAACTTTGTTGATAATAAAAAATATGAACACTATGAATATGCCGATTTAGGATTACATGACCAAGGCAGCGCCAGTGGACGCGCCAAAAAACGCTTAGAAGCCGAAGAAGTGGGCCGCGATTTAACTAATGCCTCCACCAATTGCAGCAGTTTTTTTGCCGGTGGCACATTTAAAGTAGCAAAACATTCCCACGCCAGTGAAAAAGGTGAATTCACCATCACTGAAATACAACATTTTATTACCGAACATTCCTATTTCCAGGAAGGCGGCAATACCAGTAATTATGAAAATCATCTGGTCTGTATGCCCGCCGACCTACCCTATCGCCCCGCCTTAACACACCCCAAGCCCGTCATGCGCGGGCCACAATCTGCCATTGTGGTAGGCCCGCAAGGGGAAGAAATTTATGTGGATGAATTTGGCCGCATTAAAGTGCAATTTATTTGGGATCGCGAAGGCAAAAAAGACGAAAATTCCACCTGTTTTGTGCGCGTAATGCAAATTTGGGCGGGAAATACCTGGGGTGCATCATTTATTCCCCGCATCGGCCACGAAGTAATTATTAGCTTTTTAGATGGCGACCCCGATAAACCTATAGTCACAGGCTCAGTTTATAACGGCGATAATCGCCCGCCCTACGAATCCAAAACCCAAAGCGGTATTAAAACGCGCTCCACTAAAACCGGCACCGGGGCGAATTATAACGAATTACGTTTTGACGATAAAAAAGGCAGCGAGCAGGTTTATATGCACGCAGAAAAGGATTTTGATTCCGTCGTGGAGCACAACCAAACGCGGCAAGTGGGCAATGATAGAAGCTTGACCGTTGGCCATGACGAATCCACCAGTATCGGCAATAACCGCACCGAATCCGTCGGCAATAATGAATCTATTACCATCGGTAATAACCGCGATAAATCCGTAGGCAAAAATCAAACGGAATCCATCGGTGTTAATAAAACTATTTCCGTGGGTGGCAACCATACCGAATCCATCGGCGGTAAAGTGGTTATTGATGTGGGCGGCACCCATACAGAATCGGTAACAGGTAATATCACCATCAGCACCGACGGTAATTTTAGTGAAACGGTAAAAGGCACCTACACCGAATCGGTCACAAAAGATTACGCCGTAAAAGCCAAAACCATCACCCTAAAAGCCGACGACTCAATTACTTTTCAAACCGGATCAGCCAAAATTACCATGAGTAAAAATGGTGACATTACTATTTCCGGCAAAAATGTTACCGTTAAAGGCTCCGGCGATGTGGTATTAAAAGGAAGTAAAGTCAGTGCCAACTAAAAAAAATAGCGCGGAATTTTCGCCGCAAATAAATACACCTATTGCACCGGCTGAAGTCGTCATTGGAACCTTAGTGGCCATTGATAATAACGGGCGCCCCTGCGTACGTTTTTGCCTGGGGGATTCAACAATAGAAAACTTAGCCGCGCTGAGCACACAAATAATTGACGCTAATAGCATTGGCCGCCAGGTGGCATTGTTATTTGCCGGGGGCAACCAACAACAGCCGGTTATTATGGGGTTTATTCACTCGCCGTTGGATTTAATACTCAATCAATCCATGCCTGAACCAGGCAACACCTCAGAAATCGACATATTCCCAACTCCTGTTCAATATGTGGCGGCTGAGCGCTCAGCCGCATTAGACGGCAAACGTTTAGTATTTGAAGCAGAAGAAGAAGTGCAAATTAAATGCGGCGAAGCGAGTATTAATTTATATAAAGATGGGCGCGTGGTGATTCGCGGAAAAAATTTAATCAGCCGCGCATCAATAGTGAACCGAATTTTGGGTGGCTCGGTGCAGGTGAATTAATGGTCGCAAAATAACGCGTATTCCCGCAACCCAAAAAATCAACCAACCCGAGAACCCCGTGGCCGAAAACGCAACCATCCACAAATTAAACCTCACGCTGAGCGATTTAGACCGCGAGGTGTACGGCGAGTACAACCTCACTTTGGCGCAACACCCGTCGGAAACCATCGAGCGCATGATGGTGCGGGTGTTGGCATTTTGTTTTCGGGCGGCGGAAAATTTAGTTTTCACTAAAGGTTTGTCGTCGGTCGAGGAACCCGCATTATGGTTAAAACACGATAACGGCACGCTGCTGGAATGGATTGAAGTGGGCCAGCCCGCACCGGAACGGATTAAAAAAGCCTCGAATCAATCCCAAGCGGTGTACATATTTAGTTTTGGGCGCGGAGTGGATGTATGGTGGAAAAGCCACGCCGACGCCATTAAAGCGCTGCCGAAAGTGACCACCTATATGTTTGCCGCTGATGAAATTAAAGCCTTGTGTACTTTGGTGGATAGAACAATGAAATTAACCGTGACGATTACCGAAGGCACGGTTTATGTGGCTAATGCGACGGAAAACGTGACGCTTGCGCTGGTAGAAAAATAATTTGTAACCATTCAGCATATAACCGTGCGGTACATTAATTTAAGTAAAAATACCGCTATGGTGTAGGTTGGGCAGCAATGCCCAACACAGCAGTGTCTTCGATAAAAAATGGTCGGAATGCGGCGCCTTGAAATATCGGCGCGCAGGAGAGGAATGTGTTGTGTTGGGCATTACGGCCCAACCTACGCTCTACTTAACTCATCGGGAGTGCTGAATAGTTACAATGATTTTTATTAATATTTAACCACAACCATTCAGCGTATTTTCCATTTTTCATGCCATCACCGAGCAGGGACGCAATTCATTGCGCTCGATTAAACAGCAAGGGAAATTCGGCCAGGTTTAATCTTCATCATCCAAGCCTAATTTTTGCAACCTATACCGCAAGGAGCGAAAGGTAATATTTAATTCTTTTGCGGCTAGGGTTTTGTTCCAGCGGGCTTTTTCCAGCGCGCCCATTAATACTTCTTTTTCAATTTCCGCCAAATATTCATCCAGCGTAGGAAATTCTAATGCGCGTGCAAAATGGTCGTGGCTGCCCGATGTGCGGTCATTATTGCGTGTTCGCTCGGCGCTGCGCGGTTTTAGAGGCGTGTTGTTGGTTTGTAATTGCAGGTCGGAGCTTTCAATAGTGTCGCCTTCGCACAGCGTAAACGCACGCTCTAAAATATTTTCTAATTCGCGCACATTGCCTGGGAATTCATAAGCCAACAACATTTTTAATGCGTCTTTAGATAATTTTGGTGCAGGCAGTTGTATTTCTTTGGCGATATTACTCAAAAATAATTGGCATAAATCAGCAACATCCTCTGGGCGCTCCCGCAGAGGAGGCACTTTTAACTGAATAACATTTAGCCGGTAAAACAAATCTTGGCGAAAGTTTCCTGCCGCTACTTCGTCTTCGAGGTTTTTATGTGTGGCGGATAATATACGCACATCAATGCTGTCTTCTTGTGAGCCACCCACCACACGAATGGCCTTTTCTTGAATCGCGCGCAGCAATTTTACCTGCATGTCCAAAGGTAAATCCGCCACCTCATCCAAAAATAATGTGCCGCCATCCGCCGCTTTAAATAAGCCTATTTTTTCCGCATGGGCGCCGGTAAAAGAGCCTTTTTTATGGCCAAAAAATTCACTTTCCATTAATTCTTTTGGAATGGCGCCGCAGTTAACGGGAATAAACGGTTTGTTGGCGCGCGGCCCCAATTGGTGAATAAATCGAGCAGCTAATTCTTTACCGCTGCCGGATTCACCAAATATATACACCGGCGCTTGCGAACGGGCGAGTTTGCGCACGCTGTTTTCTAATTGCTGCATACAACTGGAGCGGCCAAATAAACCGGCAGGCTGTGTAATGGTGGTAGGTAATTCATGGGTTTGTAATGCGCTGGACACCAATTTACGCAGTGCGCCTAATTCAACCGGTTTTGAAATAAAATCAAACGCGCCCGCTTTCATGGCTTCTACAGCGGCATCGGTATTGCCGTGGGCGGTGATGACGGCGGTGGGTAAATTAAGTTGGTGTTGGTTAATCCAGCGAACTAAATCAATGCCATTGCCATCGGGTAATTTCATATCGGTTAAACACAGATGGTAATCTCGGCTGACCAATAATGCTTTGGCGTCTTTTATTGTGGCGGCTGTGTCGGCTGTTACTTGCATACGCGCAAGCGTGAGCTGAAGTAATTCACAAATATCGGGTTCGTCGTCAATAATTAAAGCGTGAAGTGGATTCATAATTAAATCATGCGTAAATGATGGGGAAAGTCGATGCGAAAACAGCTTTCTCTTTGAGTGGTTTTAAAATAATAAAGACTAGCCTGGTTAATTTCACACAGCTCTTTACAAATATATAGGCCAAGCCCGGTGCCGAGCTCTTCTGTGGTGTAAAACGGCTCAAAAATCTGGGTGAGTTGCTCACCGTCTATGCCGGGGCCAAAGTCTACCACCTCTAAAAAAACATTGTCATTAGACGGATTAATACCGCCCCGCAAGAGTACTTTGGCAGTGCCCGTTTGTTGTTTACTGTAGCGCAGGCCGTTATCCACCAAATTAACTAATACTTGCTGCAAATTGGTGGTATCAATACGCAGAGGCAGGGGGCCGGGCGCTAAATTAAGTAGGATTTCAGCCTGCTGGTGGCTGGTGTAATTTTCAATAAATTGCTCCAACCAGGGGTGTAAATCAATGAGCGTAATTTGCGGATCTTTACGCCGCGATAAGGCGAGGGTGTTTTCAATTATTTGATTCACCCGTTTGGCGTGTTGATAAATAATGCTACACAAGCGTTGATCCACCGGTGTGAGGCTATCTGACTCCTGTAATAATTGCACCGCGTGGGAAATAGCGCCCAGGGGGTTGCGAATTTCGTGGGCGATGCTGGCGGTTAAGCGGCCTAACGAGGCGAGTTTTAATTGTTGCGCTTGCTGGGAAATACTGCGGGTATCCTCCACAAAAATCACTTGGCGTTTGTGCTCGCCCAGGTTCAAATGGGCGCGACTAAAACGTACTTCAAGGCCTGCATCCGAGCGCTGCTGGCGAAAATTGGCTTCATCTTCGGCATTTAAATATTTTTTTAAGGGTGCTAGCGCGGCACTGCTCTCAATATCCTCACCGGGATTTTTTTCGGTTTTGTTGGTGTTATTTTTATTGTCAGCATCCGCATTTACCCCTAAAAGTTGCGAGGCTGCGGTATTCATAAGTTCAATTTTATTTTGCCCATCCAAAACAATAATACCCGTGCGCATACGCGCCACGATGGCTTGCGCTAAGCGCTGTAAATGTTCTGCGTACAGGCTTTGTTGTGCGGCTTCTTCGGTGCTTTGTTGAATTTTTTGCGTTACGCGCTGAAAAGTATAAGCGGTAATAAATAATAAAATACCCAACACGCCTGCCGAAAAAATAGGTTTCCCTGTGAGGTTTAATGTTTCCACTAAATAGAGCGTTTGCGCGATCATCAACAAACTCACCATCGTCGCAAACATTATGGCCATGCGTTGGCGCATAAAAATACTGCTGATGGCAACTATAACTAACAGCAAATAACCAAAGCCAGAATCCACGCCGCCACTGGCGTGAATTAAAAACAATAAAGCGATGACATCAAATACTAAAAAGCTGGTAATGCGGTGGAGCGAATGGATTAATTTAGTGGCTGGGAATAATGCTAGGCTCAATGTGGCGAGGGCAATCCAACTGGCACAGGTCCAAAAAAATAAATCAGGGTACAACCCGCCCAGTGCGCGGCCTGTTCTACCACTTAGGAATAACAACAATAAAATAAACCCCAAGCCGATGCGAAAAGCAAAATATACATTGAGCAGCGGTTTGCTGTGGGTGGGGGTTGGGGTTGGGGTTGGGATGGTATGTGATGTCATAAATTGTGCCGATGAGTCGCTGAACGCTAAAATGCCGCACCCTGGCCTAAAAGCGGCCAATACTGGAGTATTTGAAGTATATGTCAACGTTTAACGCCGCTATGGCCCAAATAAATCCGTGTGTTGGGGATATCCCCGGCAATACCCAAAAAATTATTAACCTGTGCCAGCAGGTCGTTGCAGCGGGCACGGTGGATTGGGTGGTATTCCCAGAGCTGACCTTAACCGGCTACCCGCCGGAAGATTTATTGCTGCGCCCGGCGTTAAAACCGCGTATTAACGCCGCCCTTGCGCGCCTGTGCGCCGAATTGCCGCCTGATGTGGCAGTGGTTGTGGGTTATCCCAAGGTGACGGACGAGGGCGTGTTCAATGCGGCGGGTATTATTTTTCAAGGCCAAATTCAGCTGGAATATTTTAAACAATGCTTGCCGAATTATCAGGTATTCGACGAAAAACGCTATTTTATTGCCGGGAACAGTATGCCGGTGTGGCGCCATAAAGGCACCTGTGTGGCGCTGTCCATTTGTGAGGATATATGGCACGCTGCGCCAGCATTGCAGGCGCAAATGGCAGGCGCTGAGGTTTTAATTAATCTTAATGCCTCGCCATTTCATCGCGGTAAAAGCGCTGAGCGCGAGGCGATTGTGGCTGAGCGCTGCCAACAAACCGGGCTTGCCGTGGTGTATGTAAACCAGGTGGGCGGACAGGACGAGCTGGTATTTGACGGTGGTTCGTTTGCTATGAATGCCCAAGGCAATATTATTGCCCGCGCGGAAAGCTTCAGCGAACAAACAATATTAGTGAATTTTTCAGCCCGTAATGTTATTGCCGAACCGCTTGCGGATTTACCCAGTATTTACCGTGCGCTGGTATTAGGGGTGCGCGATTATGTGGGCAAAAATAAATTTAAAGGCACAGTTCTAGGATTATCCGGCGGAATTGATTCGGCATTAACACTGGCCATCGCTGTGGATGCCCTTGGCGCTGAACGGGTGGATGCGATCATGATGCCTTTTCGCTATACCTCCGATATGAGCCAAACGGATGCTGCATTACAGGCTCAATTAATGGGCGTGAATTATCAAAGCATTAGTATTGAACCTATTTTTAGCGCATTTGAAGCGGCACTTAAACCGGTATTTCTCAATGCAGCGGCGGATAAAACCGAAGAAAATTTACAGGCCCGCAGCCGGGGCGTGTTATTAATGGCGCTGTCGAATAAAAACGGCAGTTTAGTGCTCACCACCGGCAATAAAAGCGAAATGTCCGTAGGTTATGCCACGCTTTATGGCGACATGGCAGGCGGTTTGGACGTATTAAAAGATGTGCCTAAAACCTTAGTATTTGATTTAGCACGCTACCGCAACAGCCTAAGCCCGGTTATTCCCGAACGCGTAATTACCCGCCCGCCCTCCGCCGAATTAGCGCCTGGGCAAAAAGATGAAGATTCCCTGCCGCCTTACGAAATTCTTGATCAAATTCTTGCGTTATATATTGAAGAAGACGCCAGCGCTGCGGATATTATCGCCCGAGGTTTTGCAGCGGATACGGTAAAACGTGTGCTGCGCATGGTGGATTTAAACGAATATAAACGCCGCCAGGCGGCCATAGGTATACGCATCAGCCCGCGTGGTTTTGGTCGCGACCGGCGTTACCCCATTACCAATGGCTGGGCGCTGGATGAATAATTATTTATTCAAACCTGATTTTTAAATGATATTCCTTAACGAGACTAAAACCATGCAAGAAACCTGGCGCTGGTTCGGCCCTAACGATCCCATCAGCTTAGAAAAAATTCGCCAAGCGGGCGCAAGCGGCATAGTGACCTCCCTGCACCATATTCCCACAGGCGTCGCCTGGCCTTTAGAGGAGGTGCTTGCGCGTAAAAAACTCATTTGTGATGCGGGGTTGGAATGGGCAGTGGTGGAGAGTATTCCGCTACACAACGATATTAAATTGCGCACCGGAAATTACATTGAACAGATCGAAAACTATAAAAAATCTATCCGCGCCGTGGGGCAGGCGGGCATTAAAAGCGTGTGTTACAACTTTATGCCCGTGGTGGACTGGACGCGCACGAATTTAAATTACCGCTTAGAAAATAACGCCCAAGCACTACGTTTTGAAATGACAGATTTTGCCGCCTACGATGTATATCACTTAAAACGCACCGGCGCCGAACTGAGTTATAACGCCGATATTTTAGCGCGCGCTAAAATGCGTTTTGACGCCATGAGTGAAGACGAAAAACAGCTGTTAGAGCGCAATATTATTGCCGGCTTACCCGGTGGTGAAGGCTCTTATAATCGCGACACTATCCGCAGTGCAATCGAAGCATTTATTGCGTTGGGGGAAGAAAAATTCCGCGAACATTTAATTATATTTTTACAGGAAATTATTCCTGTAGCTGAAGAATATGGCGTGAACTTGTGTATTCACCCAGACGACCCACCGTTTTCATTATTCGGTTTGCCCCGCGTGGTATCCACAGCATCCGATGTGCGCACATTATTTACCGCCGTGCCCAGCCCGAACAATGGTTTAACACTCTGCGCAGGCTCCTTTGGTGCGCGGGGGGATAACGACCTAGTGGCCATAGCGCGGGAATTTGGCCCGCTGGTGCATTTTGTTCATTTGCGCAATGTAAAACGCGAGGCGGATGGTTCTTTTTTTGAAGCGGAACATTTATCCGGCGATAACGATATGGTGGGATTAATTAGCGCTTTATTAGACGAGCAACATCGACGTAAATCAGCGGGAGCATTAAATTGGCAAATCCCCATGCGCCCAGACCACGGCCATTTACTGGCCGATGAAATCGACATGCCGGGTGTTAATCCAGGTTATTCCTACGTTGGCCGCTTAAAAGGTTTGGCCGAATTACGCGGTGTTATTGTGGCGCTGGAGGCGGTACGCAATTTGCCGCCTGCGTTTGCCAGCTGATGGCATAACCGCCTAAGTTTTTTTATTGCGCATACTTTTGGGCCAGGTGTGCGGGGCTGGCGCAGGCAATACTGGTTTGGTTACACAAGCGCGGCTGCGCGCTTGCAGCAAGGTTGTTTGCATCTCTAAAATTTTATATTGCCACCAGGTGCCACAATCCCGTGAGATTCCTTCAGGTGGAGGCTTTTATTTCAGTTCGGGTCAGTCTAAGTTCTTTTTGCTGGAGAATTATCGTCACAAGCAGCCCCATAAAAGTCAGGAATGTAAGGATGGGATTGAGCATTCCGCCAAAAAAATCTCCAAACGGACCAAATTTATCCCCCAGGTCTTTGTAGGCAGATATTAAGTTTGCACACAAAATTATTAGGGTTGAATAGGCAGCAAATTGAAATAGGCGGAATAGATTTCTAGAAGTATTATCATTTGATAAGCCAATAATTCTAAGGAATACCTTATAGGCTTTTAGGTGCCCAGCTACCCAGGGATTACTCATACTTTTACCTTGCGAATCAAGGGATCAGGAATCAAGGGGTCAGAGACGTTGAAAAATAGTTTCAAGGTCTCTGACCCCTTGATTGGAACGAATTAATTTGGCCACTAAAAACCCGTACGTTGGATTAATTTTATTTCGAAGAAAATGTGTAGGGTGGATTCGGAGCAAAGCGACAATCCACCAAATCGAGACCGCAATCTTACAGAAATAACTCTCTGTCGCGAAACCGATGGTGGGTTGCTTCGCGAACCCACCTTACGAATTAATCCACCTTACGAGTTATAATGTCGACATCTTGTGTTTATCTTAGATCATTTTCACGTATCAGTATTTGATAGCAGCCAAGCAATTCCGCTTTGTGGAACTAGCCAAGAATTATAGCGCAACTTTAAATAGCCAGTGTTTGTTGTCACTATTTTATCAATATCATCAACAAATAGCGCCTTATGCTGGATCTTCATGGAGTCGGGATATTGAATTGTGATGTCAAAATTTTTCGTTGGATGAGCCATTTGCCAGTATTGAAATCTTGAAAAAGAGGTTTTGTAAGCCGATATTACAGTGACTCGGAGCCCGTCGTGATTTATATATTGTTGGAGGTCGACATCAACACCATTTTCACTTGCTAGGTCTTCAGTTAAGTCAATTCCAGATTTTTCGTAAAGCGCTTTTGGTGAGGCTTCATTCGGCAAGCATATCTCTACCGTCAAACTAGTAACTTCTTCAAATTCGCCATCATCAGGTTTCCATCTAATTCTTTTCTGTATTTCACCATTCGAAGCGCGGCATATATAGGTTACTTTATCTTCTATTACCAGCTTGCCATTTTCAATTTTTACAAAAAGCTCCGTTGATACGTCTTCCCGGTAAGGCTCGGAAATATATTTATGCAAATTGCTGTTGAAGTATTGCAAAAATGAGCCTTGCTTATCAATGTCAGGGTTTTTGAACTGAGCTTTTAAGGCATTAATTTGAAGGTCTTTTAATGTGGATGCATCCAGGGACGTTAGATATTCCTTTTCAATGACTATCTCTTTGATACGTTCGGAAAAATAATCGCGCCAATTTTTTTGATCAATAAGAAGGCCAAAAAATCCAAACCCAACGAATGCTATGCCGATTGTGCTTAATCCTTCCAGTAAAGCCCAGCTAACAGTAGCTGCCTCTGGGGTGAAGCTTTGCACACAAAATGCCGAAGCAATGACGGCAAAAGCACCAAGGAGCATAACAATAATCGCTTGCTGCTTATTGCTGTTGTTAATGTAATCTCTAAGTCGGTTCATTATTCCATCCGCGTTGTTTAATTTTTTAATATTTTCAATAAAATAATTTCGCTTGGCTATCATGCAATCAAGGGGTCAGAGACGTTGAAAAGTAGTTTCAAGGTCTCTGACCCCTTGATTGCGAAGGTAAATTCATGCCAACGCAAAAAACTATTCTCCGGCATTAAAAAGTTGGGTTTCGCGTTGCTCTACCCAACCTACTTGCTTTCTCGTCGGAACTGCTCGACATTACGGCCCCTTTATAATTTTTGGAGTTGCCTTGAGATCGAATCCGATCCCCATAAATGAGGGCTTAAGCTGGATGCCGTCCATAAACGCGTTCGCTCTACCAGGCTTCAACTTTTTGGCAACCTCAAATTCAGACAGCTTCTTTTCGGTCCGTATGTCCTCAAATATTTTTCTCATCACTTCGGCCACATCCTTACCTTCACCCACAACCTGACGCAGCGGCACAAGAACCATAAAGTGATCTTGTGTCTTTCCTTGCCAGAAAGGATCGTTTTCGTTTTGAAATTTTCTCGGATGCACAGTGGTTATGAGAATTGCAGGGAGCAATGGCTCGGCATCCTCTCCGTTGATATTGTGCCAAGAAAACACTTCATTTTGAAAGTGACGGCCTTCGGTACCGAAGACAATAGCTGAGTTGCTACGCGATGCTGCATCAGACATGGCTAAGAAATTTGCTTGTAGCGCACGTTCAATTTCGCTATCCCAACTACCGCGCAGCACATAAAGATAGTAGTTGCGCTCCGCTTCCACGGGAAATTCAGTAAGACTATGAACAACCAAACCCATTATCAACTCCCAGATGAAACCTAACAGTTTTATCAGGCGGATCAAATCCGTCTAATACGATTTTTTTGTTTCCGTCTAACACGCCCACCCAAGCCGCTCTATTTAAACCCTAACAATTCCAAATCAGCCACTTAAAGCAGGCACACCAAACAATTAAAGCACGCTAGAATTGCGTTATGA
>JBEGTZ010000279.1:0-10129 GCA_041179125.1 Pseudomonadota bacterium
AACAAGCGCTTAGAATCGCAACTGATGAGCTTAGTATTGCGCCGACGGTTGCTGATTCAATTGTTAATAAGTACGCCAAAAATTTTTATGATGCCTTGTTAAGGCGAAAGGGGCACCTCTAGCTAAGCTTTGCAAGCGGGCATCTTTGTGGAGTATCTGCGAGATGCTCCGGCGCAAAATGTGCGTATCGCATTGTCATTGTTAACGTGGAGTGCCCCAGTATTTTTTGCAGTGTAAGAATGTCGCCACCATTCACCAAATAATGGCTTGCAAAAGTGTGGCGGCACACATGCGTTAATTGTCCGGTGGGTAGTGCGATATCTGCCCGCTCTACGGCCTTCCTAAATGCGCCTGCGCAACTTTTGAAAAGCCTTCCTGTTTTTCCTCTTACATAATTTACAATCACCGTGTCGCTGTAAGGGACCGAGCGGGTTTTGCCGCTTTTGGTTTTACCCTAGAAACCTCAGTTGAACGCGTAGCGAGAGCGACTGAGGTTTTTAGGTTTAATTTGGTCCGTCGTGAGCCAGGCCAATTCAGTTTCGTCAAACTTAATTGCCTTCAATTTTCCGAATGGGTTGGACAGTGTCTGAATAGTTACAATTTCTGAGCCTCGGCAGAGGCGCCATTGATTGCCCCCAATTCAACCTAGAAACCTCCGGGCAAACCATCACCAAGACGCGATAAATCGCGCCCCTACATGGTGAAATGGTGTGGATATACCGCTCGCTCCAACACTGCGCATGGGAGTGAACACAACTGAGGTTTTCTGCGGGTTTTAGGTTGGCCCCGCAACCGGTACACTGCCCGCCGTCACAAACATCCATTATTTCGAACCCACAGCCCCTATGCCCGACTCCTCATCCCCTATTTACCGCGTTACCGTGCTCGGCGGCGGCAGCTTTGGCACCGCGCTGGCTAATATTATCGCCCGCAACGGCCACACCACCCACCTTTGGATGCGCTCGGCAGAGCAGGTGGCGCGCTGCCAAAACGAGGGTGCTAACAGCAAATACTTGCCCGGCTACGCCCTGGCGCCCAGCCTCATTTTAAGCAGCGATTTAAAAGCCTGCCTCAGCGAAGTAGACATAGTAGTCATCGCCATCCCCAGCCAATCCTTCCGCAGCGTAGCCGCCCTGCTTGCGCCTTTGTTACCGGCCCGCGCCATCGTCATCAGCACCACCAAAGGGCTAGAAGGCGACGGCTTTACGCTGATGAGCGATGTGCTCAAACAAGAGCTGCCGCAGCACCGTATCGGCGTGCTCAGCGGGCCGAACTTCGCCAAAGAAATCATTCAAAACCAATACACCGCAAGCGTGGTGGCCAGCCCCCATGCCGAGGTGTGCGAGATTCTACCCAAGGTATTTTCCTCCCCCACCTTCCGCGTTTACAGCAACCCGGATATGTTCGGTGTGGAACTCGGCGGCGCGCTGAAAAACATCTACGCCATCATCACCGGCATGGCCGCCGCGCAAGGCTGCGGCCACAATACGCTAGCCCTAATCCTCACCCGCAGCCTCGCCGAAATGAGCCGCTTTGCCCACAAGCTAGGCGCCAACCCCAAAACCTTTTTAGGCCTGGCTGGCATGGGCGATTTAATCCTCACCTGCACGTCCGACCTAAGCCGCAACTACCGCGTAGGCTTCGCCATAGGCCAGGGCGCAAGCCTTGATGAAGCCTTAGGCAAGATTGGCGGCCAGGTGGCCGAAGGGATTAACACGCTAAAAATCGCCCACGAAAAAGCCCAAGCCCTCAACGTTTACATGCCCCTGGTGCGCGGCCTGCACGCCATTTTGTTTGAAGGGCAGGATTTAACGCTGATAGTAAGAGGCTTGATGACCGGCGCTGCGGCCAGTGATGTGGAAGGTTAGGCCAAGCATAAAAAAAGCCGCACCAGTGCGGCTTTTTTTATGGGTTGTCATTCCCTTGAGCAAGAACCCCTAACGGCGGCGCAGCCTGCCCTGAAATCCCACCAAAAACGCAGCGAATATCAACATGGCCCAGGTGGGCATGGCGGGTACTTGTGCCACAGTGCTACCGCCGCCAGGGTGCGATCCTGCGTCCAGTGGGTTGTATTCGCCGCTGTCCAAACGGCCATTGTGGTTGGCGTCTTCGCTGCCATCGCTTGCGCCATCGCCATCGGTATCCGCCAGGGTGGGCAGCGTGGTGGTGGCCGGGTCAAGGTCTGGGACGAAATTAGTCAGGTTGGTGCCCAGCAGTGGGCCTGCACCGTCCGGGTCTGCAATGCCGCCCGCGAGGCCTTTTTCAGTGCCATCTTGGATGCCATCGCCATCGGTATCGGCAAGGGTGGGTTTGGTTTCGTTCGATTCAATCACGCCGTTGTGGTTGGCATCTTCGTTACCGTCGGCAATACCGTCGTCGTCCGAGTCCACGTCCATTGGGTTGCTGCCCAGTTGCGTTTCAATCGCGTCGCTTAGGCCGTCGCCGTCCAGGTCGTTCATGTTCAGGCCAACAATTACGGGGTCGTGGTCGGATGAACGGTACACGCTATTGCTGTAGTAATCCGGGCCACAGGCGGGGCAAGCCGGTTGTTTGAATTCCAAGTTGTAATCGATGACAGAAGGCTCGTCGGCATTGATATGCCAGACTTTAACGCCCGCCACCTTGGCGCTCATGACCGCTGTGCTGAGGGCATGATCCAAGCGGCCTGCGGCGCCGTCGAAGACGTAGGAGTAACCGAAGCTGTTAAAAGCACTCACCTGGTCGATGTAGCCGTTGCTGGTTAAATCAAAGATAGGGTCTTCCTGGCCGTAGGCATTCAGGTCGCCAATCACCAGCGTGTCCGCTACTCCGTTGGCGGCAATCCAAGTGCGTAGGCGCTGGGCTTGTGCTACACGGCGGGCGTTCCAGCAGCCTTGGCCGTCGCCAGCATCCAGGTCGGCGGGATCCGTTACGTCCCCACAGCTGCCTTTGGATTTGAAGTGGTTAACCACTACCGAGAACTTCTGCCCGTTCGGGGCGCTGAAGGTTTGTAGCAGTGTGGGGCGGTTGTTGACGGCGTCGGTGTCGCTTAAGGAGCCACCAAACAGGCTTACGCGTGTGGATTTGTAAATCATCGCCACGCGAATGGCATCCGTACCCGTACCGGCAGCGGGCAGGGGTAACGCCGTGTAGGTACCTGCGCCCATAACGGCGTTTAAGCCATTCACCAGGTTTTGTACGGCGGTATTACCGTTGTTTTGAATTTCCATCAAGCCCACCACATCGGCGTCGAGCGCGGAAATAGCAGCGATGATTTTATCCCGTTGACGGTTAAATTCCGCCAGGCTATCGGCACCGCGACAATTGCCAGCCGCCACCGAACCACCTAACGAGCAGCCTGCACCGGTTCCACCGTCGGCGGTGTTGCCATTGGTGAAGGTGGTGAAGAAGTTGAGCACGTTAAAGCTGGCCACTTTGATATTGCCAGGCACCACGTCAGGTGCGGCAGGGCGCACATTGGCGCGGGTGAAACTCACCGCCGTGGTGGGGTGGATTTTGTAATCACCAAAGCCTGTGTTGCTGTTGGTCGCCAAACCGTAATCAACCACACCCGTGACGGAAGCCACGGTATCGCCAGCGCGCAGGGTGTTATCTGCGGCGAAGTAAGGCGTAGGGTTTGGGTTTTGCTGGCTGGTGCCATCGTCCAACAAAATGCGGCTGCGGGCGTTGGCGCTGGCAAGGTTAATGGCCTGAGCAGTGAGCGGGCGGTATTTATTGGTAGGCACTTCCATGCGGCCATTCACCGATAAAGTCACCTGGCCGTAACGGCCTTGGAAGTAGTTTTGCGAGGCGGTGAGCGGGCCGTTTAACGTCACCAACATGCCTTCAAAACGCTCTAAATCGTCGTTCACCACTTCCGGCAGGGCGTACACCACAGGCGTAATGCTGTTGCCAGAAGAAACCACCGTAATACCCGTGGGGTTGGTCAGCTCGGTAACTTTATGCGCCAGGGTATCGGCGTTGGACGCATCGCCAACGTTAAATTCCGCCACGGTGCCGCTCAGTTGCAACAACTGCCCCAGCAGCACGGTTGGTGCGGTGCTGGTAAACACAAAAATACCGTCCGAGGTGTTTGTATTGCCATCGCCAACCGCATCCTGCATATAAAAGCCGTTGTTATTTACACGGGTAACAACACCTGTGGTGGTAACGATTGCGCCCACCATCGAGCTGGTAGCGCCGGTGCCTTGGATTTGAGAAATGGGCGTGGTGGCGGAGGCGTCGTCATCGGTGATGCTGATGTTTTGCACGGCGGTGCCAAGGCTAAACCCTGCGGGCGGGTTGCTGAGCGTTAAAACCGCAGTTTCCGTGCCTTCGGTTAGCGCATCATTTTGCACGGTGAAGGTAACAGAGCCTGTGGTTTGGCCGCTTAAAATACTGACGGTGTTGCTGCTGAGGCTGTAATCACCGGCGGTAATGTTCGAGCCGCTCACCGCTAAACTCAAGTTTGAATCGCTGCCAACCGGGCTGGATGCCGTGGCGGTAACGGTAATCACCGTTCCGGCTGCCTCAGAGCCGGCATTTGCGCTAACCGATAAATTCACCACCGCACCGCTGCCACATGGGCTTAGAGGCGATGCGGTATTGCGGGGAGCGGGTGCTCCTGTGGCAAAATCGCTGAGGTTATTGTCGGTATCGGTACAGCCACCGGATGCACGCTTTGCTGAAGTGGTATTGCTAGGCGCTGGCGCTAAACCGCCAGCGGTGCAGTTGGTAACAGCACCATAAATAACAAAATCTACCAAATCACTGCCTGTTGGGCAGGCCACCGCACCAATAGTTGTGGTGCTACTTACCAAGGCAACTTTACCCGCAGCACCGCCCATGTCGGTTGTTCCAATAGTATCGGGGGTAGGCAGGGCGATACCGTTACCGCCTGCACCTGCAAAACCGCGCACCAAATAATATTGCCCTGGCGCCAAAATCACATTGCCTAGGTTGGTTTTGTTCCAGCTAGTACCGGCTGAGGTACCAGAAGCATATTGCACCGACCAACCGTTTAAACTCACGCTGGTGGTACCACGATTAAACAACTCAATAAAATCGTGCGTTAAAGGCGCTCCGGAATTACCACCGCCGCCATACACCTGGCTAATCACAATATTTGGGCTAACAGCGTGCGCCGTCGCTCCAACCGTTAACAAAGCAAACAGGGCCAAAGCCTTTGAATGCCAAGACGTGGATAGAATTTTATTCATGCGATACCTCTACAAGTTAAGCGACCCAATGGGATTAAATAAAAACATTCGCGCCCGCACTTCCAGGGTGAGTTAAATAATTACGTTTTCACACGAATGAACAAATGCACGCTACGCGCACAAGATGTCGGATAGATGTCGTTATGATTAACAATTTGCGACTTTTTTTTGACAAGCATTAACCTAAAAAACCACAGATGAAGGCATTCAACTGTGGTTTTTTAGATTCAACTGATATTTCTAGGCGCAAAGACTTTTGTAACTATTCAGCACTCCCGATGAGTTGAGCAGAACGTAGGTTGGGCAGTAATGCCCAACACAACACTCTCATCTCAAGTACACCGATATTTAAAGGCACCGCATTCCGACCATTTTTTATCGAAGACACTGCTGCGTTGGGCATTACTGCCCAACCTACTCCATAAGGGTATTTTTACTTAAATTAACGTGCCGCACGAATATAGTTAGGAATTTTTTAGTGAAAGGAATTTTGTGCGAGCTGTTATTGGCTTACCGCACATCAATCAATATTTTCAGGTTTTTTATAATTCACCGGATGCGTAACCGCCACACACCCCAGCGCACCCATAATCGGCAGCAACCACACGCCGCCCATTTCCATAAAAATAACCCAGGTCATAATAAAAGGCATCGGCATTTCTTTTTTAGCCACCGTTTGCAATGCAGAATGGAAAACCCCCTCAATATGGCTCACCAACAAACACGGCAGTGTTGCACTTAACAGCACAATACCCATCGGCACCCCCATAACCACCCGCAAAACAATAGCTTTAAATGAACCCGGCCAAGAAAGCACCAAAGCAAAAAAAATTACCAAAGGCGTCAGTGCGTGTGCCAGCGTGCCCACCGCCGTAAGTTCAGCACCCTTAGGCGCGATAGGAAAATTGTATTGATAAATATCCTGCGTCACCCGGGCCAAAATTTTAATCACAACGCCTTGTTTATCCGGCACGATGAATAAATCCGCATGGAAATATTCCGCTAACATATTCGTAACCGTTGCCAACCAAGGCAAAAATACGCGCGCAATAAATTCGCCGGCAAAATAAAAAAATACCGCCACCAGTGCCCACACCACTAAAAAACGCCCAGCAAGCGGCAGCCAAGTTATCGGCATCATGTGTGTCTCGAAAGCGCGTACTGCGACCAAACTGCAAAAAATACACAGCCAATCATAATAATTAATGTGGGGGCAACGTAGGAATGAATAGGAGCAAACCAACTATTTTGATAAGCCGCAATAAAATACAGGCCAATAATGCGCAGATGGTTCACCGCCATCAACAAAAAAATCCCCACTAAAAAGCCCAGTATTTTAGTTTTAAAGGGGCTGGAAAACGCCAACACCGCAGCCATTAATAAAAAAATAGTCCCAGCGCCATCACACCCGCGCACAATTTCTAAAGAGGCTTTTGCAGATGTCATCAAACTATGGTTAGCCAATACCTGCTCAGCAGGGTTTAAAAAATTAATCACCGCAACACAGGGGGCTACTAAAACGTGGAAGTACAGCGTATCGCGTAAAAAATCATCCGGGATTGCAAAATACGCGTATTCCATCGCCAAAAAAAATGCGCAAAATTTAACGGCAAACCAAGCAGCCTGCCGCCAGGGCAGCGCCTCATTGCGTTCGATGTGTGTCGTAGTCATGCTGCTGCACCTAGGTTTGTTCGAGATAGAACAGAAACAGGCTAGGCGCGCTGTGTGACATTTTTATGTCGCGGCGTTAAAAGGTTTTTAAGATTAAGGGTTCACGCGGGGGAATAAAAGTGATACCTATTTTTGCCGTTTTTTTTGCCCCTGCACCACAATCAAAACCTAACCAAACTGCAACCGCTGTAGTTCAAACTCCTCAATCGGCACTGGGCGGCCAAAATAATAGCCTTGGAATTTATTACAACCATGTTCAATTAAATAATTTTTTTGCTCTAAGGTTTCTACGCCTTCGGCCAGAACATCTAACTCTAGGTTTTGTGCCATTGCAATAATGGTGCGCACAATGACACGGTCGTTAGGATCGGTGGATATATCGCGAATAAAGGACTGGTCAATTTTAAGCTGATGTAACGGAAAGCGTTTTAAGCTGGACAGCGATGAATAACCCACACCAAAATCGTCCATAGAAAACCCTATATTTTTATCTTGCAGCGCAAGCATTTTGGCAATACAGGCATCTATATTGTTCATCAGCGAGCCTTCGGTTAGCTCCATAGTAAGCAATTTGGCGTCTACGGCGTAACGCTCAATTAATGCCAGCGCTTCGGGCACAAAATTATTTTGGTTTAATTGAATGGGGCTTACATTCACCGCTATTTTTAAACCATTGAACATCGGCTTATCCCGCCACTGCGTGAGCTGATGACAGGCCATTTGCACAACTTTGTAGCCCAAACGGCTAATTAACCCGGCCTGTTCTGCGATAGGAATAAAATCCGCAGGTGAAATAAGGCCTCGTTCCGGGTGGCGCCAACGTATTAATAATTCAGCCCCTATAGCTTTGCCGTCTGCATTAGTTTGAATTTGGTAGTAGGGAATTAATTGTGTATCTAGCTCTAATGCCGTGCGTAAATCATGTTCTATGCTGGAGCGCAATTCCATTTGCAGTTGCATGGTGGGGTCAAAAAAACGAATCGCATTGCGCCCACTGTCTTTGGCTTCATACATGGCAAGGTCTGCATGGCGCAATAAATCATCCATGCTGCGCTGGTTGCCCACAAAAATATTCACGCCAATACTAATAGTGCAGTGGTGTAGGGTATTTTGCAGCGGGTAGGGTTGGCTAATAAGCGTGTGTAATTCTTCGGCCCGCTTTTTGGCTTCTAATGCCGCAAGCTCTCCGGCCACACCTAAATTATCAAAAACCACAACGAATTCATCGCCGCCTAAGCGTGCGGCTAAATCGGTACTGCGGATAATGCTATTAATACGCTGCGCTACCCGCGTTAACAGTAGGTCGCCGATGTGGTGGCCCAGGGTGTCGTTAAGAAATTTAAAGTGGTCGATATCAATAAATAAAATAGCGCCGTATTGGCCGGTGCGCACACTTTGTGCTTTGAGTAATTTTAAGCGTTCTTGTAATAAACGGCGGTTGGGCAATAGGGTGAGGGGGTCGTAAAAAGCGAGGTTAAATATTTTTTCTTGGTCTTCTGCACGCCTAATTTCCCCGGCAATACGCTCTGAATATATTTTCATGAGCGAATGCACTTGGGGTTTTGGCGTGATTTTTTGGCGGCCTAATGCGATTAATATTCCAATGGATGAACCCTGTAAATTTTGCACCACCACACCCAAATAACTTTCAATGCCCGCTTCAACCAGCATGGTGTCCTCTGGGTATAACTGCTGGACGCGCTCGGGGATAAAACAAAAAGATTTATCTATAACATCATCACAGGGCGTATGTTGCAGCGCGTAGGAAAAATTCGGTTTTATTTCACCGTCAGACCAATAGGTGTGGGTTAAGGCGTGGGTTTTGGTGTCGTCCACCAAGCTGACCATCAGGTGGTCTGCACCTAAAACCTGGCCTAATGATTTCAGCAGTGAGGCAATAAAATCCTGGGTGTCGCGGGCATCACTGGCGGCTATTGAAAGCGCGTTATTAAATTGCTGTAGTTCTTCTTGATGCTGTAATTGCTCGCCGTTGGCGCGCATTAACCGCTGTGTGGTTTCAATAATTTCGCTGTGCGCGGAGGTAATCATCATGCCCAGCAGCGTCATGGTGATGGTGTACACCCACACAGCCCAAAAACTCAGCTGTATATTAGGAAATACAAATGGGCCTAATTGTTCTGTAGTGGCCCATATTGCAATAAAACTAAACCCCATGCTGCTAAAAGCCGCGCCCACCAAACCTAATGACAACGCCGCCCAAGCTACACACACAAACGTAACAAACGCGATGGGCAGCGCAGCGCTGTTATTAAATTGATTTAACGGGAAACACAGCAGGCCGATGATCAGCCCCATTGCTAAAAAAGTTATGAGTGTGAAGGGTTGTTTTAAAACATCGCGGATTAATGCTCTGGATAAATTGATCAATAACGGGGCGCATAACACAATCCCCAAGCTATCGCCCATCCACCAAGCCAACAGGCTGAGCATGGTTTTATCGCTATCAAAACCCTGCCCAAGGCTCAACGCCCCGGTTCCTATAACGGCGGAAACCAGTGCGCCAACAATCGCAGCGGCAATGGTTTTAAGCGCGGTGTATTGGTTCAGGCGAACCAGGTCGCACTGCCATAGCTTGAGCAAATAAGCAGCCGCCCACGGCCCCAAGCTATTACCTGCGGCAATGAGTACGCCGGTAAGCACATCTGCGCCTTTGCTTGCGTTGATGGTAAAAGCGGCTAAAAAAATGGCGGGCACTATGCGCCAACCCCAGCGATAAATAGCCGCCACACTGATACCGCTGGGCAGCCAGAACAACGTAACCTTATCGCCGACAAAAGGCACGCTTAAACCCAGCCAGGCGGTGCTGAGATATGCACAATAAACCAGGACACTTTTAATTAATAAACGGGTGAGTTGAGGCGAATACATGGTGTGTGTCATGTGCCTTTTTTAGAGCGGCCTTTGGCCATTGAATAAATGAGTACTGAGAGGTTGCTGCGGGGCGCCAATTTCTTGGCTAAAGGATTATAGGTGGCAGATTGAAGGGCCACAAACTACGAAAGCAATTAATCTGGATTTAACCTAAAAACCTCGTAACTGTAGGGTGGGCTATACCTGCGCTACCCGCAGGCAAGCACACATTCAATAAAAACCACACAACCAAAATCCGTGTTTTACACCCATTATCGTGAGCGACAATACCGTCCGCGCGGGTCTAAAGACCCGCCCTACAGTGCGTGCTGAATAGTTGAACCCTGTAGGGGCGCGATTCATCGCGCCTAGTTGGATAATTGCGCTGG
>JBEGTZ010000280.1:0-10472 GCA_041179125.1 Pseudomonadota bacterium
CGGATCTAAAAAGTCTCTCAGGGAATTAAACTTCATCCACTGCGTACTGCGCTGCTCCTCGCCAGAAGTTTGATTGATATCCACGCAGCGCGGATTAATAAAACCAATTTTGCGCAACCAATGCAAAAGCGTGGGAACGCTGGGAATAAACCAGACGTTACCCATTTGTGCGTAGCGCTCGCTGGGGACTAAAACCTGGCCGTAGGATTCTGGAATAACTAGGGTTTCTATGATTAATTCGCCGCCAGGCCGCAGCGCATCGCGCAGTTCTCGCAGGTGATCCATCGGGGAGCGGCGGTGGTAAAACACACCCATGGAAAAACAGCTATCAAATGCCTGCAAGGGCGCAGGCAGCATGTCTAGGGTGACGGGTAATACATCCACTGGTGTGTTGGGCCAGTATTTTTTCAGCATGTAAAACTGCACCACAAAACGCGGGGATGGGTCGATGCCGATCACCTCGCTGGCGCCCGCGCCGTACATGCGCCAGGCGTGGTAGCCGCTGCCGCAACCTACATCTAATACGCGCCTGCCGGTTAAATTGCTGATGTGGGGGAGAAGGCGGTTCCATTTCCAGTCGGAACGCCATTCGGTGTCGATGGTGATGCCAAAGAGTTTAAACGGGCCTTTGCGCCAGGGTGCGAGGTTTTTTAATTGGGTGAGCAGGGCTTGTTGTTCTTCATGTGAGAGTTCATTGCCACGGCCTATTTCCACGGCGTTTAGGCTGTGGTGGTAGGCGGTTTTTAATTCGGGCAGGGCGGCTAGGGCTTTGTTCCAGCCGATTAAATCGGCGTGGCGTTTGGTATCCAAGCCATAGGCTATTTGTTCGGGCAAAATTTTTGCCCAAGGGGCCAGTGGCCCGTCGCCGATGCGCGTTAAAAATTCACTGTAATCAATCATGGATATTTCGGGTGAGCAGGTTTAAAAAACAATAAAAAGTAAATTATTTGAATGCCAGCATGGAGGCAAAATTAAAACATTGAAACCATAAATCCGTGCTGCGAAACCCAGCCTCGTCAAGGCGCTGCTTGTGCGTAGCGTAGGTTTCAGGAATTAAAACATTTTCCAAGGCTGAGCGTTTTTGGGCAATTTCTAAATCGGAATAGCCGTTGGCGCGTTTAAAGTTGTGGTGCAGTTGGGTCATTAGGGCTTGGTGTTCTGCGTCGTCAAAGGCGAGTTTTTCCGAGAGGATAAGTACGCCGCCGGGAATTAATCCGTCGGCGATACGCTGCAATATGCTCAGGCGTTCAGGCACGGGAATAAATTGCAGCGTGAAGTTTAATACCACTACGGAGGCGTTTTTAATCGGAATATCTTGCAGGTTGGCCTGATGCAGCGTGACAGGTACTTCGCCTGCGTCGGCGGCGATGACTTGGCGTGCGGTTTCCACCATCGCGGCGGAGTTATCGACTGAAACAATCTGCGTGCCGCTGGTGTTAATTCGGTGCCGCATGGCCAGGGTGGCGGCGCCAAGTGAGCAACCTAGGTCGTAACAGGTGGTGTTGGGGCGGGCGTAGTCTTCGGCAATTTGGCCGATCATGCGCAGTATGGTGGTGTAGCCGGGCACCGAGCGGTTGATCATGTCGGGGAATACGTCCACCACGGTTTGGTCGAAGCAAAAATCGCCCAGTTGGCTTAAGGGGTTTGCAAATAGGGTGTCGGTCTTCTGCATGGTCGGCCTGCTGGGGTGAGGGGTGGCATCATACTCCCACGCTTAGCGGCATCAAAGGTCAGCTACACTAAACTTAAGGGTCGCAAACCTATCAGGAAATTTATGGGTGATATTGATTACGGCAGCCTGCGCTGTTTAGTGGTGGATGATTTTGGCAATTTCCGTTCAACTTTGGCGGGAATGTTGGCCAAAATGGGATTGTCGCAGGTTGATCAAGCCAGCAATGTGAATGGTTTAATTGCCGCATGTGAAAAGCGCCAATACGATGTGATTTTATCGGATTACGATTTAGGCGCGGGCCGCAATGGCCAACGTGGTTTGGAGGAGCTGCGGCATCGCCGGTTAATTGATAAACGCTGTTTGTTTATGCTGGTATCCGGCAACGCCAGCAAAGAAGCGGTGCTGGCTACTTACGATAACGACCCGGATGATTATTTATCCAAGCCCTTTACTGCCAAGGTGTTGCACCAACGTTTGGAGCGCTTGCTGGCCCAGAGGCAAGCGCTGATGCCGGTGTACAAAGCGCTGGATAACTCAGATATTCCCCGCGCGGTGTTTTTGCTCACGGAAATGTCCATCGCCAACAACCGCCATTCCATCGCCGCGCAAAAATCCTTGGGGCGCTTATTCATCGAGCAGGGTGAGCTGGATAAAGCGGAACGAGTATTTTCTTTGTCCTTACAAACACGCCCATTAGACTGGGCGCGCCTAGGCATGGCGCGAGTTAAAGCGTTGCGGGGCGAAAGAGGCTTGGCCGAGGAATGGATGGAACAAATTATCTCCGACAGCCCATTATTCCTACCCGCCTATGATGCCCTGGCTGATAACTGTGCCCATTCTGGCCGCCGTCAAGTGGAGCAGGCTACGGTGCAAAAAGCAGTGGATATTTCACCTATGTCGATCCTGCGGCTCAAACGCTTGGCCGAAGTGGCACAGGTGAATGGCGACTGGCCTACGGCGCTGCACGCGTGGCGCCGGGTCATCAAATTGGGTGAGGAATCCGTACACGCGCAAGCACGCGATGGAATCCAGTTCGCCCGCGCCGCCGCCGGCGCCTTGCAACACAGCACCGCCAATGAGCCTGCACTGATACAAGAAGCCATGCAGATGTTAGGGGCGACTAGGGATCGTTTTCTTCTGCCCGTGGCGGAGCAACTGCAAGCGGATTTGTTACTGGGGCGTTTGCTGGCGATGGAGGGCAAACTTGAACACGCGCAAAGCCAGATTAGCGACGTGGAGCGCACGATTGAGCAGGAGAATATCCGCGATGTGGACACAGACATCGAGCGCGCCTATGCAAAATTGGCCATAGGGGAAAAAGAAGAAGCCGAGGCGCTCATTGATTCCCTGCTGCAAACCTACGCCTATGATCAGGAAGCCTTGGAGAAACTGGATAAATTATTGAGCGAGCCGGTGAGTGAATCCAACCGCAGCTTGGTGGCGCAAATAAACCGCGAAGGCATCGAGCTGTACAACCAAGGTCAATACGACCAAGCGCTCAATGCCTTTGCCCAAGCGCGGGGCTTGTTTCCGAACCACTTGGGCATTCAGTTGAACGTGTTGCAGTGTTTAGTGGGCAAATTGCGCTTGGAGCCTTTAGGCCAGGAACAGGCGGACATGCTGCGTGTTTTACTGAACCTGCTGAATACCGTGGTGACGCAGGATCACCCGCAGTTTGAACGCTTTGCGCGCTTACGGCAGATGGCACTTAAACCTGGAAATCTCAGTTGAACCCGTAGCGATGATGACTAACACGCTCAAGTGTTAGGTGTCCGCAGTAGAGTTCAATTGAGGTTTTTAGGTTAAAGGGTAGAATGCGCGTCTTTTGCCGCACAGGCTTTAATCAGGACACCTCCATGACACTACCAACCGACAAAGTGGATTTTTCCCTCGTGCTCGCCGCCAGCGTGCACGACATGAAAAATTCCATCGGCATGCTGATTGGCTCCTTAGAGCAAGTGATTGAAGAGCTGCCGCCGGTAAATGACGTTCAAACCCAGCATTTTAATACGCTGCAATATGAAGCCTCGCGCATTAATGGCGAGCTGGTGCAGCTGCTGACGATTTACCGAATGCAAAACGATTTACTGCCATTCCGGCAGGATCAGCACTATGTATTGGACGTGTTAGAAGACCAAATCGCACGTAACCATGTGTTGATAGAAAACCGCCAGATTGCCCTAACTCTGGAGTGCCCAGATAATTTAACCTGGGTTTTCGACGCCGATTTAGTGGGCAGCGTAGTGCAAAATATCATCGTAAACTGCTGCCGCTACACCCGCAGCCGTTTGCTGGTGGCAGCACAAAAACACGACGATATGTTGTGTATCACCGTTGCCGATGACGGCGCAGGCTACCCCGAAGCTATGTTGGATTCCCCGGTTAACCAGGTTAAAGATGGCGACGTAACGGCGGGTGCAACCCACTTAGGTTTGTATTTCGCCGAGCAAATAGCCGCACTGCACAAGCAGTTTAATCGCCGGGGGTATATCCGTTTACACAACGGAGCACCCTTCGGCGGCGGGGTATTTAAAATATATTTGCCATAAAAGGTTGACACAACGGGCTTGATCCGTAAAATGCGCGGCTCTTAACGAGGGGTGGTTAGCTCAGCCGGGAGAGCGGCAGCCTTACAAGCTGTAGGTCACAGGTTCGATCCCTGTACCACCCACCATTAATTAGCGCCTAATTTGCTAGGTTATTAATGGTGTTAAGCACTACCGTGGACCGGTAGTTCAGTTGGTTAGAATGCCGGCCTGTCACGCCGGAGGTCGCGGGTTCGAGCCCCGTCCGGTCCGCCACAATTTAAAAGCCCCGCTTATTTGCGGGGCTTTTTTTTGCCTGTTTATTTCTCGAAACACGCAACCCTAAAAACCTCGGTGCTACCCAACTGAGGTTTTTAGGTCAACGGAGGTTTCTAGGTTAATGTTTATCCATTTTTGCCGGCCACCAAAAACCCCTGCAAAAATCGCAAATGCTCTTCGATAAAACTCGCCACAAAATAATAACTGTGGTCGTAGCCTTCTTGTATACGCAAATTAAGTGAAAACCCTTTGGCATTGGCCGCATCTTGTAAAGATTGGGGTTTTAATTGCTCATTTAAAAATGAATCTTCACTGCCTTGGTCAATTAATAGCGGGGGTAAATGGGATAATTTTTTTAATAACTCCGTTGCGTCATGTTCTGCCCATACATTTTTATCATCACCTAAATAAGCTGCGAATGCTTTCTGGCCCCAAGGGCAGTTAATGGGGTTACAAATTGGGCTAAAGGCACTAATTGCTCTGTAAATCTCAGGGTATTTAAAACCTAGTGTGAGCGCTCCGTGCCCACCCATCGAATGGCCACTAATAGCAGCCGCGCCTGTTGTGGCAAAGTGTTGGTTGATGAGGGCGGGTAATTCTTGAGTGATATATTGCTCCATTTGGTAAAAATTCACCCAGGGATTTTGCCGCGCATTTAAATAAAACCCGGCGCCCAAACCTAAATCGTATTTCCCTTCTGGGTCATCGGGCACGCCTTCACCACGCGGGCTGGTGTCGGGCACTACCAGAATTAAACCTAATTCAGCCGCCACCCGCTGGGCACCGGATTTTTGCATAAAATTTTCATCGTTACAGGTAAGGCCGGAGAGCCAATATACAACCGGTAATGCGTGTGTTTCTGCTTGTGGGGGAAGGTATACGGCAAAGCGCATGGTGCAATTTAACACCTGGGAATTATGGCTAAATTGTTTGTGCCAACCACCAAAAGTTTTATTTTTAGACTCTAATGTAAGGATCATAAGGTTAAACCTAAAATGCGCAGGCGCTTAAGGGCACCGCCCTTAAGCGCCTGCGCTGTTAAATAATTTACAGGGCGCCTCCGGAAATCCACTTTTTGCGCGCTCGCGTCGTTATTTTCGTACTCAGTCGGTCATTTATACCGCATAAACTCCCTCCTTCGGCTTGGGCATCATGCGTCGCTCTACCTCCTGCATCCGTGCAGTCGTCCGTGCGAAAATGCCTCGCGATCATCACAAAAATTGAATTTCCGGAGGTGCCCTACAGGTCAAAATGAATAACACTGCGAATGCTTTCGCCTGCGTGCATTAAATCAAAGGCTTTATTGATGTCATTTAAACCCATCGTGTGCGTAATAAAATCATCCAATTTAAAATCGCCACGCATATATTGCTCCACAATACCCGGCAATTGGCTGCGGCCTTTAACGCCACCAAAAGCAGTGCCGCGCCACACGCGGCCTGTTACCAATTGAAATGGCCGCGTGCTGATTTCTTGCCCCGCACCTGCCACGCCAATAATCACCGATTCACCCCAGCCTTTATGGCAACACTCTAAAGCCGAGCGCATTACATTTACATTGCCGATACATTCAAATGAAAAATCCACACCGCCATCGGTTAAATCCACAATAACGTCTTGAATGGGGCGGTCGTAGAGTTTTGGATTAATGCAATCGGTGGCGCCGAGTTTGCGGGCTAAATCGAATTTACGTTCGTTAACATCAATGACAATGATGCGCCCAGCTTTGGCCATAGTGGCGCCAATAACAGCGGATAAACCAATGCCGCCTAAACCAAAAATCGCTACGGTATCGCCAGGTTTTACCTTGGCGGTATTGAGTACCGCGCCCATACCGGTGGTAACGCCACAGCCGAGTAAACACACTTCTTTTAGGGGCGCATCTTTATTGACTTTGGCCAATGAAATTTCGGGTAATACCGTGTATTCAGAAAAGGTAGAGCAGCCCATATAGTGAAAAATAGCCTTGCCATCAAGGGAAAAACGGCTGCTGCCATCGGGCATTAAACCCTTGCCTTGGGTGGCGCGGATTTTTTGACACAAATTAGTTTTGCCGGATAAACAAAATTTACATTCACCACACTCGGGCGTGTAGAGGGGAATAACATGGTCGCCCACCGCCACAGAAGTCACACCCGCGCCCACTTCCACCACAATACCGCCGCCTTCGTGGCCTAAAATAGCCGGGAAAATACCTTCAGGGTCATCACCTGAAAGTGTGTACGCATCCGTATGGCAAACGCCACTGGCAATAATTTTTACCAATACTTCACCGGCTTTCGGCGGAGCAACGTTTACTTCTGTGATTATTAAAGGCTGGCCTGGGCCGATAGCGATTGCAGCGCGTGATTTAATCATGGCATGGATCCTAAGGAATTTAAGCTTGTAAAGAAGAGTTGGTGGTTTTAACTAATTGAATTATTGAAAGATCGCCGTTTGCAGGTCATTAAACCTAGAAACCTCCGAAAATTCGTTTTTTAAAAATCCAGCCTGCGAAAACACTAGGCTGCGGGCCTGAAAAATCTCAAAAAATGCAATTTCCGGAGGTGCCCTTGAGGCTAAAAATGGTTATTAAGATACACTTTTGCGACTAACCAACGGCCAAAAGCCCATTTTTTTCGCGATTAATTCCAGCAAATAAGCCAAACAAAAACCCATCCATAGCCCGCAAATATTCGCCACCATGTCTTTTATATCCACTTTACGGCCAGGGGAAAAGTATTGGCAAAGTTCAATAAATAACGAATAGGGAATTAATAGGCTAATTAATAGCAATAAACGAAAACGCCCGCCGAGGGCCACCCAGGCCGATAAATACAGGGTTGCATTGCCCAGAAAGTGCGTGATTTTATCGGAGGAGGTTAAATGGATTTGGGTGCCGGGTAGTAGGGCGTAATAGGTGAAAATAACTAGAGCCAAAGGAAATTGCAGGCGTCGAACCCAGGTAAAAGCCGGTGATAAAAATAAACTTTGCATATCCAACACATTAAATTTTATGGGGTAATCGCAGAATAAAGCCTGCGCCACCGAGGGTTGAGGTGGCAATTTCAAGGCTGCCACCATAGCTACTTAAAATATCTACGGCTACCGCAAGCCCAATACCTTGTCCGGCATTGGCGGTGTCCGCCCGTGCGCCTCGGGTGAGAATGGTTTGGTGCAGGCTTGCGGGAACACCAGGGCCATCATCCTCCACCAGAATGACTAAGTCATGACCATCCGGGCGCTTTTCAATTTTAGCGGAGATTTCCACTTGGGCTTGCCCGTATTTACAGGCGTTTTCGATTAGGTTGCCAATCAGCTCCATCATGTCGGCTTCGTCGCCTGCAAATTTAAGGCTTGGGGGCAGGGTGCTGGTGCAGTGAATGCCTTTATGTTGATACACCTTGTGCATGGCGTTGATTAAGCGTTGCACCAGGGGCGTAAGGTCGAGCAGATTATGCGCATGAGTGAGTGTTACCTGGGCGGTGGCTCTGCGCAGTTGGTGGTCTACGATGGCGTTCATGCGGTTTACCTGTTCATCTACCACTTGAATGAGCTGGTCTTTATCGCGGTTTTGCAGCTGGCCGCGCAGCACCGAAAGCGGCGTTTTTAGGCTGTGGGCGAGGTCTGAGAGCGAGTTGCGGTAGCGCTCTTTCTGTGCCAATTCGTTGTGTAACACGCGGTTGAGGTTGTTGGTAACGGGCTGAATATCCGCCGGGTAGCGGCCTGTAAGCTCTTGGCTTTTACCCGCTTCCACCTGTTCTAAATCCCGTGCCAGGCGCCGCAGCGGTTGCAAACCCCAGCGGGTGATGAGGGTTTGTACAATCACCAATAACAAAGCCAGGCCCGCCAGCCATTTCCACAGGCGTTTTTGATAGGCGTTGAGCTCCGCTTGCATGGGCGCTTGGTTGTGGGCCACCACAAAACGATAGGTTTTATCCTGCTTGTTAATGTCCCACAGGGTGTCGTAGGTGAGGGCGTAATATTCTTCGCCGCCGAGGGTAAAACTGGCGTAGTACTCTTTGCCCGCAATAAAGGCTTGATTAAATTGCGGTAATTCAGCTTTTTCGACTAAATCGCCAGACTTAGACATCCAATAAATCTTCTCATTGGCGTCGATAATCCAGCCAATCAACCCTGAATTGACCGTGCTAAAACGCGATTCAGGCAGGTTTTCGGGCAGTTTTAGGCCTTTTTTAGTGGTTTGAGCGGCGCCGAGTAATAAATGAATTTGCCCGCGCAATAAATTGCGCTCCGCCGTTTGCTGGCTGCGTAACATGGCGTGGTTCAGCATGTGGGAGCTAAACGCCAATAAGGGTGGCAATAAAACCACCGAGGCAATAAACAGCCGTAAGCTTAAAGAAAGGGATGAGCTGGAAAATCGCACGGTTACAGCGCTGTCTGAACGAGTATGAAATAACCGTTCATGGTATTAAGCAGGGGTTTTATTGGTGCGCGGTATGTTGAATCTATAACCGCGACCGCGCAGGGTGGTGATGGCTTCTTCTTCACCTTCAAGATCAATTTTTTTACGCAAACGGCCAATGAACACCTCAATAACATTGCTATCGCGCTCAAAATCTTGCTGGTAGAGGTGTTCGGTCAATTGGGTCTTGGAAATCACCTGGCCTGCATGGAGGGCCAAGTATTCGAGTGTGTTGTACTCGTAACTGGTGAGTTCCACCTCCACGCCTTTCACGCTCAGGCTTTTAGCGGCGGTATCCAGCGCCAGTGGGCCAAACTCTAACACGGGGCTTGCATGGCCGGAGGCGCGGCGGATCAACGCGTTCAGGCGCGCCCGCAACTCTTGGTTGTGGAAGGGTTTAACCAGGTAATCATCCGCGCCGGATTCCAAACCTTCCACCTTATCCTGCCAATTGCTGCGGGCAGTTAGAATCAAAATTGGGTAGAGTTTGCCTGCGGCGCGGGCTTTTTTAATCAGGTTGATACCATCTAAATGGGGCAGGCCTATGTCGATGATCGCTAAGTCGTAGTCGTATTCTTTCGCAAAATATAAACCCTCACGGCCATCTGCGGCTGTATCCACCGCAAACCCTTGATCCATTAAGAATTCTTGTAGCTGTAGGCGGATGGCCTGTTCGTCTTCAACGATCAAAAGTCGCATGCTGTACCTTAGGGGTGGCTTGATGGCAGGGTTTTGAAGTAATTTGAATTAAGAAGTTGCTGGGTTTTGAATTAAGGCGTTGAACCAATAGGCGTGCCGTGGGAATCCAAATTCACCACCCGCACGCGGCCATTTTGCATTAATTTCACCACAAAGCGGGCGTTAGTTTGGGGGGAGGGTTCTTCTGATTCAATGGGCGTAGGCTGGGGTTCTACTTCATCCACACTGATCACCTTGCCGCCGAAGGCCTGTTGCGCCAGTTGTGCAGCTGTGGTGCGGCTAATGGCGGACTCTTCCGCACACGCCACACCACGGGTTAAACCACACAACACACCAATCAAACAAAAATGACACCAACGCCAGGCCATAAAAATTACTCAAGCGGTTCAACGCGTACTGCAACACGAATACGGTTGCCGGGGCGATGATCCATACGGGTGCTGTAGGTGCGCCCTTGATATTGGTAGTCCACATCGTAACCGATAATTTCTTCGCGGCGCTCGGTGCGGCTGGAATCCTGGCAGCGTTCACGCTCACGGTAGCCGCCATTGTCATTGGCCTGCGCACGGTTTTTAGAAACTTCATTACCGACGGTTGCACCCAAAACAACACCCACCGCAGTGCCAATTTTTTTGTTGCTATTGCCGTGGCCTACAGCGTGGCCCAGCGCCCCGCCCACTACACCACCCACAATGGCACCCGCTGGCGAGTTATCGCTGCGGGAATCTTCATGTACGGTTTCAGTCCAGCAGCGTTGCTGGGGCACGCGTTCTTCAACGGTGCGGTAAATAGGCCGGGAGTTGAGCACACGGGCGTAGTCTTCAGATTCCTCATAACCCGCCGAGGCAATATGTGCTAGCCCCGCATTCCCAATCAAAATACATAAGAACCA
>JBEGTZ010000281.1:0-3765 GCA_041179125.1 Pseudomonadota bacterium
GCCAATTCGGCGGCGATGTCTCCCACCTCAACCTGCACAAAACCTTTTGTATCCCCCACGGCGGCGGCGGCCCCGGCATGGGGCCCATCGGCGTAAAAGCCCACCTGGCGCCCTACTTAGCCAGCCACCCACTGCAAAATATCCCCGGCACCCAGGCCGCAAACGGCACCATCAGCGCCGCGCCTTGGGGTTCAGCCAGCATCCTGCCCATCAGCTGGATGTACATTCGTATGATGGGCGCCGAAGGCGTCAAACAGGCCACCCAAATGGCGATCCTCAACGCCAACTACATCGCCAGCCGCTTAAAAGACCACTACCCCATCCTCTACACAGGCCGCAACGGCTTTGTCGCCCACGAATGCCTGCTGGACTTGCGCCCGTTAAAAGCGGCAAGCGCCATCAGCGAAGAAGACATCGCCAAACGCCTGATGGACTACGGCTTCCACGCCCCCACCATGAGCTTCCCGGTGGCGGGCACCCTGATGATTGAACCCACCGAAAGCGAATCCCAGGCCGAACTCGACCGCTTCTGCGACGCCATGCTGGCCATTCACAGCGAGATCACCCAAGTGATCAACGGCACCTGGCCCAAAGACAACAACCCGCTGGTCAACGCCCCCCACAGCTTGGACGACGTACTCGACGAAAGCTGGCCGCATCCCTACAGCCGCGACCAAGCCTGCCGCCCCCTGCCCTACTTGCACCAACACAAGGTTTGGCCCAGCGTGAACCGCATCGACAATGTGTATGGGGATAGGAATTTGGTGTGTTCTTGCCCTGGGGTGGAGGCTTATTTGTAATAGATTGGAACAGCGCAACACCTTTGACATACCCCAGCTCGGTGCGGGCGGCGGAATGTTCTCGCCTGCGCCATAACGGGACTGATGTTACGCAGCGCAGGGTGAAATGTAGGTTGAAACGTAGGTTGGACTTTAGTCCGACATCGGGCGCAAGCCCGACCTCGGAGTACGTGCTGGCGGCGCGGTCGGGCGTGCGCCCGATGTCGGACTAAAGTCCAACCTACGCGAAAACCCTATTCGAGCGGCAAGAGGTGCTGAATAGTTACCCTAAGTTAAGGCTGGAAGGTACACATTCCCACGCAAAAGCACAGAAACACAGAAACACAGAAACACAGAAACACAGAAACAAGAAACAAGAAACACCCCCATACGCCCCAAAACAAAAAACACCCCCGAGACACCCAGTGAAAAAATTCCTCTTTATCGACCTGGACGACACCCTCTTCCAAACCCGTGCCAAATGCAGTGAAGCGGACCACTTACTGCCCGCCGCCACACTGCGCGATGGCACGGCCAACTCCTTTAGCACCGCCCGCCAACGCGCTTTGTTGGAGTGGATGAGCCATAACGCCACCCTGATTCCCACCACCGCGCGCGATATCGAATCCTTTGGCCGTGTAAACCTTAGCTTTAACAGCTACAGCATCCTCAACTTTGGTGGCCTAGTACTTAAACCCGGTGGCGGGCTGGATGAACACTGGCAGGCACAAATGGCCGCTGAGATGGCCAAAAAACAGGCCGGTTTGGAAGAAGTAATCGGCTTGATTGATGCCTATTGCCGCGCGCATGAGCTGCCTAACCGGGGGCGGTTGATTAGCGATGCGGGCATTCCATTTTTTGCACTGCTAAAAGACCCAGACAAAAACCTTGAGCGCCTAAGCCTGATTGAACAGGCGGTGCTTGCGCCCTGGCTGAACACACCAGGCTGCGACTATGTACTGCACAGCAACGGCAACAACCTCGCCTTAATGCCTAAAAGCCTGGATAAATCCCGTGCGGTTGAATACGTCAGCGGGCTTTTGCGGGCTGAACACGGCGAAATCATAACCCTCGGCATGGGCGATAGCCGTTCAGATGCCGCATTTATGGCGCTATGTGATTACGCCATTATTCCCCGCGCAAGCCAGCTGGCGAGGGCGCAGGCTGAGTTGCTCGGCGCAGGGCTGTCTAGCTCAAGGCTGTCCACAGGCTCAAGGCTGCTGCCATGAAACCGCTATTTAGTGGCAGCTACCTGCCGGATGACGTGGCGTTTTTGGTGACTTTATTACCGCCACAGCCGCCCATTGAGGTGGCGGAAAAAGAAGCGTTAATTCAGTCTGGCGCCCGCCACTACAGCGAAATGCTCTCGCCAGAAACAGTACCCAGCGCCGCCTACCAGGCTATTTTCAACCAGGCCTGCACAGACAATGGCACCCGCATGGCGCAAGATTGTTTAAACCTGGCAGCCTTGATAGCCCAGCGCCAGGCCGGGGAGATCACACTGGTATCACTGCTGCGTGGCGGCACACCGGTGGGCGTAATTCTTACCCGCCTGTTGCGCGCCTGCTGGGGGCGGCAGGTGCGCCATTACAGCGTCTCCATCGTGCGGGATCGCGGGCTGGATACCGTGGCGCTGCACTACATTCTGGCCCAGGGGGCCGCGCCGGAATCCATTGTGTTTTTGGATGGCTGGACCGGCAAAGGGGTGATTGCACGGGAGCTAAAAACCACCATCGACACATTTAACCGTAAGCACAACACCGCAATTAACAGCGGTTTATACACCCTAGTCGATTTAGCCGGAGCCAGTGCGGGCGCGGCTTCCAGCCTGGATTACCTCATCCCGTGCAGCATTTTAAATGCCACCGTATCCGGCCTCATCAGCCGCTCGGTACTCAGCCCAACCCTAGGCCCACAAGACTTCCACGGCTGTGTGTACTACACACACCTGGCGCCTGCGGACGTGTCTTTGTGGTTTGTGGATGAAATCACCGCAACGGCTTTGGCGCTTTATAAACAGAACGGCTGGCGCGAACCGGCTGAGCAGAACAACACACCACCTGAAAACACACCCACTGAAGATGCCGCACATTTTTTACACCGCACCCAGACGGAGTACGCAATAGCCGACATCAATCTAATAAAACCCGGCCTAGGCGAGGCCACCAGGGTGTTGCTGCGCCGCGCCCCCAGGCTATTATTGCTGCGGGATGCGAACGCCCCGGAAGTCGCCCATTTGCGCCATCTGGCCGCTGAAAAATGCGTCCCCATAAAGGAAGACCCCCGTCTACCCTACCAAGCCGTATCCCTTATTAGGAGCTCCACCGATGGCTAACATCACCACCCTAGGCGCCTCACTGTACGTGCCCGCCACCCACAAAAACCTCGGCCAAATTGCCGTAAGTGACCTGCGCTCGGTGATCTTCTGCACCGAAGACGCCATCCGCCACACAGAGCTGCCCGAAGCCCTGTCCAACCTGCGCGCGGTATTGCCGCAACTGCCAGACGACGCCTCCCTACAGCGTTTTGTGCGGGTACGGGATTTAGAAGTGTTGGAATTAATCATGCAAATGCCCGGCGTGGAGCGGCTGAGCGGCTTTGTGTTGCCGAAAATCACCCGCCACAACTTCCCCGACTATTTAGCCGCCGTGCGCCACACCGACCACCTGCTCATGCCCACCCTTGAGACCATTGAGGTCTTCAACGAACAAGAAATGGTGTTATTCCGCCAATGCCTGCAACAGCCCGGCGTGCAACCGCGCATTTTGGCCCTGCGCATCGGCGGCAACGACCTGCTCGCCCTACTGGGCATCCGCCGCCCGCGCACACTCACCATTTACCGCACGCCCTTAGGGCCGCTCATCGCCAAATTGGTCACACTCTTCCGCCCCTATGGCTTTGCCCTAACCGCGCCGGTATGTGAACACCTAGACAACACTCCATTGCTGCTCGCAGAATTAGAAGAAGACCTAGCCCACGGTTTAAT
>JBEGTZ010000282.1:0-4450 GCA_041179125.1 Pseudomonadota bacterium
TTGTGGTAAACCTCTTGCACATCATCACACTCATTGAGCATGTTGATGAATTTTTCCATGGTTTGTACATCTTCACCGCTGATGCTGGTGTACAACTGTGGCACAAAGGAAATCTCTTCCATTTCCATGGGTATATCACCAAAGGCTTCTGCCAGTGCGGTTTTGGCCTTGTAAAATTCGGTGTGTGGCACCAAAACGGTGATGATGCCGTTCTCGTTTTCAAGCTCTGCCACGTCCACATCTTGGTTCATGAGCGCTTCTAACACGGCGTCTTCGTCGCTGTGTTTAAAGGCAAAAATAGCGCGGTGGTCGAACAGGTGAGAGACGGCACCGGGGGCGCCGAGTTTGGCTTTGCATTTGTTGAAACAGGTGCGTACATCGCCGATGGTGCGGTTGTTATTGTCGGTTAAACAGTCCACCAGCACCATGCAGTTGCCGGGGCCGAAGCCTTCGTAGCGCACGGTGGAATACACTTCGCCGCCGCCGCCTTTGGCTTTGTCGATGGCTTTTTCAATTACGTGGCCGGGCACCTGGGAGCGTTTGGCCTTTTCGATTAAGCGGCGCAGGCTGAGGTTGGCGCTGGGGTCTATGCCGCCGCCTTTGGCGCAGACGTAAATTTCTTTGCCGAATTTAGAGTAAATTTTGGTTTTCATGCCCGCCGTTTTGGCCATTTGCTCTTTGCGGTTTTCGAAGGTTCTTCCCATGGGTATGCTCAACTGTAAAAGAGTAATTTGAAGTGGGCGCAATTATGCCTGTTTGGGCTGCCGCCGTGAAACTGCGGATACTCTGATTAAGTCTAAAAATGAGAATTTTATAAAAACGTGCGGGTGTGTTTCGGTTGTTCCGGTGTGGGCTTGTCGCCTATGACGGTTTTATAAAATTCCTGCCGTGGGGCGCTTTATATTTTAGGCGTAGCCGTTGTTGGAGGCGCGCTTGCGGGTGTTGCTGTGGCGGGCGCGGGGTTGGCCTGAGGGGGTGCGGCTTCGGCACTGGTTGCATCGGCAGGTTTATCCGGCGCCGGTTCTGCGGCGGGTTTTTCAGCTTCGGCGGGTGTTTTTTCAGCTTCTGCTTGAGTTTTTTCCGTCTCCAAGCGCAGCGTTACCCGGCGGTTTTTGGCGCGGCCTAAACGGTCGTTATTGCCTGCCACCGGGAAGCGCTCCCCATGCCAGCGCACCCAAAAAGCGTCTTTGGGCATACCTTGTTTGATTAGGTAGTTGCTAACGGTTTCGGCGCGTTTTTGCGCAAGTACCATGTTGTCGGGCTTGCTGCCCACTGAGTCCGTGTGCCCATCAATAAAAAATTCCTGCACGATCGGGTCGGCTTTTAAGTAGGCCACGATGTTGTCGAGTTTGTTTTGCTCGCTGGGGGTGAGGGCGGACTGGTCGGAGCCGAAATAAATAGATGTGCGCTGGATCTGCTCAAAATTGACGGGCAGCAAGCTGGCTAAGCAGGCGATGTAGTCCCGGTAGGCGGCGCGAAAACCGATGGGTGTGATGGCTACGCGGTTGCTTTCATCGCCGCCATAACGCGGTTTGCGGCTGATTAGCAGTTCTTGCCCGTCAAATAATTCAGCCAACATGCGCTCGGGTTTTAAGCCCTGTAACTGCACTTGGCGTTTTTTTTCCTGCACCGGTACAAAGCCTAAATTCCGTGTGTTGCCACTGGTTTTCCACACCGGTGGCGCGGCCACGAGCATGGCCTGGCCGGTTTTAAGGCTGGGTGTGTTGGCCTTAAGCTGGAACACCATCGGCTCGCCTGCGGGTTTTTCAAACTCTGCTTTGCCCAAATAAGGAATGGTGTGAATCATGCGGCAGGCGAACAGCGACGACTCACTGCTCCAGCCGCCGTTTTCAATAAAATTAGAATAGGTAATGGCCCGCACGCCAGGGCTTAGCAGCAGGGTACAGAGTAAAAAAAAGCTGCCAAGGTGAGGAAACAGCAGCACTATTTGGGGGGCAAGGCGCAACACAAAGGCCTCCTGCGGACTTAGGCTATGTGGGGTTATCGGCCCCGAGCGCCTGGGCTTTAGGTGTTAATTCCGGTAGCATGCGGCGGTTTTTGTTACGGGTATTGTTCATGTCAGACCGCTTAACCCTCACCGCCCCGGACGATTGGCACATCCACCTGCGCGATGGTGATGTATTGGCGCATACCGTGGGTGACTGCGCCCGCAGCTTTCGCCGCGCCATCGTCATGCCAAACCTGGTGCCGCCGGTCACAGATGCGGAACAAGCATCAGCCTACCGCAGCCGCATTCTGGCCTGCGCGCCGCAAGGTTTTGAGCCTTTGATGGTGCTGTACCTCACCGACCACACCAGCGCCGCTGCCATTTATGCCGCCAAAGCCTGTGGCGTTGTGGCCTGCAAACTCTACCCCGCAGGCGCCACCACCAACTCAGCATCCGGCGTCACCGCCATTGAGCATATCTACCCCGCCCTTGAAGCTATGGCTGAAGCAGGCCTGTTGCTGCTGATCCACGGCGAGGTAACAGACAGCAGCATTGATATATTCGACCGCGAAGCCGTGTTTATCGAGCGCACCTTAGCGCCGCTCACCCAGCGCTTTCCCAACCTTAAAATCGTGTTTGAACACATCACCACCGCCCAGGCCGTGGCGTTTGTGCAGGCGGCCAGCAGCCAGGTGGGTGCCACCATCACCGCGCACCATTTATTGTTCAACCGCAACCACATGCTGGCAGGCGGCATCCGCCCGCATTATTTTTGTCTACCGATTTTAAAGCGTAGCCGCCACCAAGAAGCGCTCATCGAAGCGGCCACCCAAGGCCCTTCTAAATTCTTTTTAGGCACCGATTCCGCCCCGCACGCCCAACACAAAAAAGAAGCCGCCTGCGGTTGTGCGGGTAGCTACACCGCGTTTAGCGCTTTGGAACTCTATGCCGAAGCCTTCGAGCGGGCAGGGCGGTTGAGTGCCCTGGAAGCCTTCGCAAGCTTTAACGGCCCGGACTTTTACCAACTGCCGCGCAACACCACCCAAGTCACCCTATTAAAAGAAGACTGGCAACTGCCGGACTACCTACCCTTCGGGGCCGAAAAAGTTATCCCACTGCTGGCGGGTGAAACCCTGCGCTGGCGCCTACAGCCATGACCCAGGAGCCGCCCGTGAGCACAGACACCTCCGCCAAAAGCCTGTTTGCCGAACGCTTTCGCGGCTTTATGCCTGTGATTGTGGATGTAGAAACCGGCGGTTTTAACGCCCACACCGACGCCC
Organism: Pseudomonadota bacterium; assembly: GCA_041179125.1. Classification (GTDB taxonomy): domain Bacteria; phylum Pseudomonadota; class Gammaproteobacteria; order Pseudomonadales; family Cellvibrionaceae; genus CAMCXE01. Next base: position 3,229 of record JBEGTZ010000282.1, read on the forward strand.
TGCTGGAAATCGCCGCCGTCACCCTTTGCATGGACGAACAGGGCTTTTTAACCCTGGACGAAACCCACTCCTTCCACGTAGACCCCTTCGAAGGCGCCAACATCGAACAATCCGCCCTGGATTTCACCGGCATAGACCTCACCTCAGAAAGCCGCGACGCCGTGCCGGAGCTGTTAGCGATGGAAGAAGTCTTCCAAGCGGTGCGCCGCAAAATCAAACACTACGGCTGCAACCGCGCCGTCATCGTAGGCCACAACGCCCACTTCGACTTAGGCTTCGTCAAAGCAGCCGCCGCCCGTTGCGACCTCGCCAAACGCAACCCCTTCCACCTCTTCAGCTGCTTCGACACCGCAACCCTCGCAGGCCTCGCCTACGGCCACACCGTTCTGGCCCGCGCCTGCCAACTGGCCGCCATCGAGTTCTCCAACAAAGAAGCCCACAGCGCCGCCTACGACGCGCAAAAAACCGCCGAGCTGTTTTGCAGCATCGTCAACAAATGGCAGCACCTGGGCGGCTGGCCGCTGGGGGTTGCGGAGTAATGTAGGGTGGGCAACGGGTTGCCCACCGTTTTTCCACCCTCACACCGCCCTCCCACAAGCAAAAACCCCGCTTTTAACCGCACCGTTAGTCACTTTTCCATCAACTCGTATTTAGTTCACAGTAAAAATGACTATCAGATTGCGCCCCAGGGAGCAAACTGCGAAGAACATCATAGTTACATCATTTGCCAGATGACGCAGGGGCTTTAGTTAGGCTTAATACACGCTAACAGGGTTGGAATGCACCGTCCCAAAGGGTGACAGCTGAAGGGTTTTCAGCTGGCAACCAGCCGGGTGAGTGGGCGCAACGCCATAACAATAGCGTCCCCCACGGTGTTTAATAAGCGTGCTGTGTGCAGGTGTTTTTATGCGCTCAAGTGCTCTTTAGCTTGGAAATGGATGCAGTTTTACCCTTAAAAACTCAAGTGGTGGTGTCTTTTAGTCATTTACAAGCAACATACACAGATCCAACGAGTATGGGCCGCTACGCGATACAAACATAAACATAACTATTTTTAACCAGCCGATGTGGGATTAAGTATGACCAACAAACAATTAAACATATTTAAGCTGTCAGGTTCGTGTGTTTTAGCACTCGCCTTGTCTGCTTGTACTGCTGGAACCAGTAGCAGCTCCTCAAGTTCCAGTTCTTCCAGCAGCAGTTCTTCTTCATCTTCAAGCAG
>JBEGTZ010000283.1:0-8062 GCA_041179125.1 Pseudomonadota bacterium
CGTCTTTTACCATGCGGTCGATTTCCGCGTCGCTCAAACCGGAGCTGGCTTTAATGACGATGGATTGCTGTTTGCCAGTGGCTTTGTCTTTGGCGCCTACGTTCAAAATACCGTTGGCGTCTATGTCGAAGGTCACTTCAATTTGCGGCATACCGCGCTGGGCAGGCGGGATGTCGGAGAGGTCAAAACGGCCCAAGGATTTATTTTGCGACGCTTGTTTGCGCTCACCCTGTACAACGTGGATGGTTACAGCGGTTTGGTTGTCTTCAGCGGTTGAGAACACCTGGGATTTTTTGGTGGGGATGGTGGTGTTTTTCTCAATCAATGGCGTGGCTACACCGCCCATAGTTTCGATGCCTAAAGACAGCGGTGTTACGTCCAGCAGCAATACGTCTTTCACGTCGCCAGATAAAACAGCGCCTTGGATAGCGGCGCCGATGGCTACAGCTTCGTCGGGGTTCACGTCTTTTCGCGGCTCTTTACCGAAGAAATCTGCTACGTATTTTTGCACTAAAGGCATACGGGTTTGGCCGCCGACGAGGATTACGTCGTTGATTTTATCCACGCTGATGCCTGCGTCTTTTAGGGCGATTTTCACCGGCTCCATGGAGCGTTTCACTAACTCTTCCACCAGGGATTCCAGCTTGGCGCGGGTAAGTTTAACCGCCAAGTGTTTGGGGCCTGTGGCGTCGGCGGTGATGTAAGGCAGGTTCACTTCAGTTTGTTGGCTGGTGGACAGCTCAATTTTGGCTTTTTCAGCGGCTTCTTTTAGGCGCTGTAGGGCCAGAGGGTCGTTCAACAGGTTGATGCCGCTGGATTTTTTGAAGTCGTCTACAAAAAATTCAATCAGGCGCATATCGAAGTCTTCACCACCTAAAAAGGTGTCGCCGTTGGTGGCTAATACTTCGAACTGGTGTTCGCCATCTACGTCGGCGATCTCGATGATGGAAATATCAAACGTACCGCCGCCTAGGTCGTACACCGCAATGGTGCTGTCGCCTTTGGCTTTGTCCATACCGTAGGCCAGGGCGGCTGCGGTGGGTTCGTTGATGATGCGTTTTACATCTAAACCGGCAATTTTGCCTGCGTCTTTAGTGGCTTGGCGTTGCGAGTCGTTGAAGTAGGCGGGTACGGTGATGACCGCTTCGGTGACTTTCTCGCCCAGGTAATCCTCGGCGGTTTTTTTCATTTTCTTTAAAACTTCAGCGGAGATTTGTGGCGGTGCGCGGCGCTCGCCTTTGACTTCCACCCAGGCATCGCCGTTTTCGGCTTTCACGATGGTGTAAGGCACCATAGCGATGTCTTTTTGAACTACGTCGTCGGTGAATTTGCGGCCAATTAAGCGCTTCACGGCGAATAGGGTGTTGGTGGGGTTAGTGACCGCTTGGCGCTTGGCGCTTTGACCGACGAGGATTTCGCCGTCCTGTGTAAAGGCCACGATAGAAGGCGTGGTGCGGTCGCCCTCGGAGTTTTCTATCACCTTAGGTTTGTTGCTTTCGAGAATAGATACACACGAGTTGGTTGTGCCCAAGTCGATACCAATAATTTTGCCCATGCTAAATGGTCTCCTCGTAGGCCTGTTGGCCGATGTTCATGAATGATGGTTTAGGTGCCTGGCGGTGGTGCCCAGGCGTTGCAAACAATGCGGTGTTACGTGTGGGTTGGTGGTTTTCTTCTGCCCGTTTTGTTGCACTTGGCATCAATATTGGCACCGCCTGAGGTTTTTCAACCCAAGGCCTGATGTTTAATCCGATTTTTAGTCGGGTTTTTTCGATACCACCACCATTGCCGGGCGCAGCAAGCGGCCATGTAGGGTGTAGCCTTTTTGGAACACGTTGAGCACGGTGTTCGGCTCGCAGTCGGCATTGGCTATAGCGGTCATGGCTTGATGCAGTTGTGGGTCGAAGGGTTCACCCACGGGGTTTACTGGCATTAACTGTTGTTTTTCCAAACTGTTTTGTAGGGTTTTGAGTGTCAGCTCAACGCCTTCAATCAGAGTTTTAAGATCGCTGTTGGCCGCCGCCGCTTCAAGGGAGCGCTCTAGGTTATCCGCCACGGGCAGCAGCTCAGAGATGAACCGCTCAAGGCCAAATTTATGGGCCTTTTCCACGTCTTGCTCGGCGCGGCGGCGAATGTTTTGTGCATCCGCCATTGCGCGCAGGGATTGCTCTTTCGTCTGCTGTAACTCGTCTTTAAGACGCTCAATTTCCGCTTCCAGCTCAAAGGTGAGCGGGCCTGCGGCCGCAGCAGCGGCGCCACCGGATGAAGAACCGGCGGCGGCATAGGCTCCGCCACTGGAGGAGGCGGAGCTGCTGGCAAAGGAAAATTCAACCTGATCTTCAGGTAGTTCGTTGGAGGTAGGGTCTTGACTCACAGGGCTCTCCTAAGAGTTTTTGGCCTAAGGGTTTTGGCCTTAAGGGGTTTTTGGACTGGTGCCTATATGGGGCTGAGCGTTGGGCATTCAAGGCCGGGAGGGGGAAATTATCGGTCAATAAATAGAAGAACAACGCAAGCAGGCAGGCCCAGCTTCTCGTTCCCACACTCTGCGTGGGAATGCATACAGCATCCAGACTCTTCACTTCACCCTGACCAGTGTCCGCTTGGGTTAAACCTAAAAACCTCAGTTGAATCACCCAACTCTACACAACCCCTTGATCCGCCTAGCAAATGTTAAAAAATTTGAACAACAAATAAGGTCGCCCTTCATTTTTAACATTCACTATTCGATACCCGTGGCTTACACAGTTTTTGGGCGCTCAACTGAGGTTTCTAGGTTAATTGGGCACCCATCTCAGAACCGTAGACCTGCATACCTTTGCATTCCCACGCGGAGCATGGGAACGAGATCATCCTTACCATGCGCTGCCGAAGTAGCGCGTCAACCGGCTTCTGTGCTGCAAGCATCCAGCCACTAGCCCTCAACCCCAATCTACTGTATAAACAGCCACCTAACCGGCCCGGAGACCTCAAGCGTGCTCACCCATTTAAGCATTCGCAACCTAACCTTGGTGGACAGCCTAGATTTAGAGCTGGCAGCAGGCCTCACCGTGCTCACCGGCGAAACCGGTGCCGGGAAATCCATTTTGTTGGATGCCATAGGCCTGTCCCTGGGCGATCGCGCCGATGCCGACAAAATTCGCCAGGGGCAGGATAAAGCTGAGGTGAGCGCCCAATTCTGCCTTACCCACAGGCCGGATATTCTTAGCTGGCTTGAAAGTGAAGACCTCAGCGCGCCGCAAAACGAGTGTATTCTGCGCCGCAGCCTGAGCCGCGAAGGCCGCGCCCGCGCGTTTATCAACGACCGCGCCGTCACCTTGCAACAGCTGCGCAGCTTAGGTGAGCAGCTCATCAACCTGCACAGCCAGCACGAACACCAATCATTAATGGATACCGCCCACCACCGCTGGCTGCTGGATCACTTCGGCCAGTTGCACAGCCTCACGCAACCGGTGCGCAGCGCCTTCGCCCAGTGGCAACAGCTCAGCCAGGAATACCAGCGCGTGCAGGCGCAAAGCGACGAACTCAACGCCCGCTATCAATTGCTCAGCTATCAGGTGGAAGAACTCGACCAACTGGCCGTGCAGCCGGGTGAGCTTGAACGCCTTGAAACCGAACAAAAACAACTCACCCACGCGGAGAGTTTCAACCAGTACTGCCAAAACGTGGTGGATATTTGCCAGGGCGACAAAGGCCTGCGCGAACGCCTGCACCGCGCCATTCAACTGCTCAACCAAGTGCCCCTGCAAACTCAGCCGGTGAAAGAAGCCCAAGCCCTGCTGCAAAGCGCGCACATCAATATAGAAGAAGCCAGCAGCGAGTTAATACACGCCTTAGATGCCAACCACCACCTAGACGGCGACCTGCCCGCCATCGAACGGCGCCTTTCTAATTTGTACGAAATGGCCCGCAAACACCGCATCAAACCCCATGAATTGTTGGATCTACACCAGCGTTTAAGTGGCGAACTCCAACAACTAAAAAGCGGCGATGAACAGCTGGCCGGGTTAGAAGGCGCTATTGCAGCGGCCTTGGCGGCCTATCAAAGCGCAAGTGAGGCATTAAGCCAGGCCCGCAAACAGGTAGCAGAGGGTTTAAGCACCCAGGTGAACAGCCAGCTAGCCAGTTTGAGCCTCGGCCACGCCCAGTTTTTCATCAGCCTCAACCTTGCCTGCGCCCCCAGTCCGCAAGGCGCCGAGCAGGTGGAATTCCTCATCAGCACCATCCCAGGCACGCCAGCCAAACCCCTCACCAAAATCGCCTCCGGCGGTGAACTCTCCCGCATTAGCCTCGCCATCAGCGTCGTCACCGCCCAAGCCGCCAAACCCAGCACACTGATTTTTGACGAAGTGGATGTGGGCATCGGCGGCGAAACGGGGGATGTGGTTGGGCGTTTATTGCGCCAGCTGGGCGAGCGCGGCCAAGTATTGTGTGTCACGCACCTGGCCCAAGTGGCCAGCAAGGCGCATCAACACCTAAAAGTGAGTAAAAACCTGTTGAGCGATGGGGCATACAGCGACATTGCGCCGCTGCTTGGCGAAGATAAAGTGCTGGAAATTGCGCGGATGATGGGCGGGCAGGTGCAATCGGTGCAGTCTTTAGCACATGCTCGGGAAATGTTGGAAAGGCTTTAGCGCGAAATAACAGGTAGGGGTTCAACCAACCTGCCCCGTGCAATTTTCCCGCTCGGTGTGCGCGGCAATTCAGCCAGGAATATGTATGCCTCCGGCACCGCAGCGGGTTCCAAACGCTGGCACAAGGCCTGTTGCACGTCCGCAGGCGTTGTGCCTGGGCGTGCCACCAGGTAAGCGCACAGGTGTAATTCGCCGGAGCTGTTACCTGCGGCGGCAATTACGGCGGCATCACTAATGCCTGGCAGTTCGAGCAGGGCGCGCTCTACTTCCCCCGGTTCCACACGCACACCACTGATTTTTACTTGGTCGTCCACGCGCCCGGTAAATACCAAAACGCCGCTAGCGGTGCGTCGGGCCATGTCTCCGGTGCGGAATACCGGGTTTGCGGTGATAGCGGGCAGGTGCAAGAAGCGCTCTTGCGTGAGCTCAGGCCGGTGCAGATACCGGCCTGCAAGAGCAGCCCCGGATACATACACTTCGCCTTCATCCCCGTCAGCTACGGTTTGAAATTGCTCATCCAGCAAGTAGATGTTTACATTGTCGATGGGAAACCCCATCGGCAGTGTGGCGGTTTCAGGAATAGGCGTCTGGGGGGCTAACTCCCAGTAGGTAACATCGGCGGCCACCTCGGTGGCGCCGTATAGGTTTAACAGGTGGGCCTGCGGCAATTGGGTGCGGAAGTGTTCGGCCAGCGCCCGGGGCAGCGCTTCGCCGCTGACCGTCCACTGCCAGAGCAGCGGCAGGCGTTGGGCCAGAGCCTCTAGTGCCAGCAGTGTTTTAAGCAGGCCCGGCACCAGTACGATGCGCGTCACTTTATGCTGTGCGAGTGCATCCACCAGGGCAACAGGGTTTGATGCGATGTTTCGGGGGATAATCAAAGAAGGTACACCGGCCAGCAGTGGCCCCAACATTTCCCAGATGGAATCCACAAAACTGGGGGAGGTTTTTTGACAGGCGACTTCACCGACTGTAAAGGGAAACTGCCGCCACATCCAATGTAAACGGTTGAGCGTTGCGCCTTGCAGGCCGACCACACCTTTGGGTAGTCCAGTGGAGCCCGAGGTATACATCACGTACAGCGCATCTTCGCTGCTGCGCTTCACTGCGGAGAGGTCGATGGCACAGGCGGCAGTATCTTCAAGCCATATATCCACCCGCACACAACGCGCTGGCAACGGCTGCATGGCCTGCGCACCTGCGGCATCGGTAAGCACTAAGGGCGCAGCGGAATCCGCCAGCATGTAGCGCAATCGCTCCGTGGGGTAACTGGGATCTAAGGGCATAAAACAGGCGCCCACTTGGATAATCGCCAACAAACCCGCCATGTAGGCTTCCGAGCGCTCGGCGGCCAGGCCCACAACACAACCCGGCTCAATCATCACCCGGCGCAATTGATGGGTAATGCGCGTGACTTTTTCAGCCAGGCGGGCATAGCTTATGGCCTGGCCGCCTTCGTATAGGGCAATAGCTTCTGGACTGCACAAAACCCGCTCGGCGAATAGGTCAAAAAACCCTGCCGCTTCTTGCTCTAACTGCGCCCCCAGTGTCGCCTGCTCAAACAACACAGCTTGAATGTCTTGCTCGGTGGTTAATGGGTTGGCGAGGACCGCACGCAGAACTTCAATAGATTCCCCGGCTTGAACATGAAACAAACGTGTGCGCGATACAAACCCCGCGCCGGTGTCCCGCTGGCGCATTTGCAAGCGCACGTTAAAAGCGTTGATGCGGGCTTGCTCTTGGTTATTGCGGGCGGGCGTTTGCTGGCCAGGCTCCGTGCGCAAACGCAATTCACTAGGCACATAGCGATAGGTGAGAATATTTAAAACCGGTGCCGACACCAATTCAAATGCCGGATGCGCCTCGATCAGCTGCGCCATAAACGCCGCACGGGCAATGCCGGAATCAATCAAAGCCCCATAACCTTGCCGCCCCAACAGATGCATCGCCGCGTGCAAATACACCGCCGTAGCCGGGCGTGACCCCTCCAGAGAACGGCGGCCTAAATCGTTGGAATCGCTGCGAATAATATAATTAGCGGTTTTTTCGATGCCCTTAGCCAAATGCGGGTCTTTGAACACCAACATACCCGTACCCATCGGCAACCAAAGCTGTTTATGGCCGTCAATCACCACCGAATCCGCCTGCTCAATTCCCGCTAACAAATGGGCATGGCGGTCTGAAAACAACGTAGGCCCACCCCAAGCGGCATCTACATGAAAATGCACACCCAGCTCTGAAGCCAGCGCACCCAGCTCCGCTAAAGGGTCCACCGCGCCGGTCTCTGTGGTGCCCGCAATACCCACCACAGCCAGAACCGCATCACCCTGGGCGCGGCGCGTTTGAACTTCGCGATACACCGAATCCGGGTCCAAACAACCCAGGCGAGTGGGCGCTAAAGCAATCAAATTGCGCTCACCCAAGCCCAACAAACCCACGGCTTTGCGCAAGGAGTAATGCATTAACCCCGAGCCAATCACCACCGCTCGCCCAGCACCGTAGGCCTGTAAAGCAGCGGCAAACCCCTCCTGCTCCACACCGGCAAAATCATTGCGCGGAGCAAAACAGCGATTGCGCGCACACCACAGCGCCGCCACATTGCCCAACGTACCGCCGCTAACCATCATGCCCAGGGTGGATTCTGGATCTTGTGTGTGCTCTTCATAAAAAACATTGGGGCGGGAATAAACCAAGCCGTGCAGCATCGCCAAAGCCTGGCGCTCAAACGCCGTAAAAGCGCCGGAGGTTTCCAGCTTCACCAGGTTTTGATTCAACGTACTAACAATGTGCGTAAGCCTGCCCAAAAAATTAGGCAGCACTGAAGTCATGTGGCCGATAAAACGCGGGTCGCCCAAGCGCACAGAATGGCGCACAACCTCAGCGTGTAAGTAGGCTAAATACGCGTGCAGAGCCTGGGGTTCACTGGGGATTTGCGCCTGATGAAAATGCACTTGCGCCGCATCCGCCGCAAACTGCGAACGCCCCAGCCGCAAAAAATCATCCAATTGAACATCATCCTGAGCGCTGGGAAGGCTAAAAAATTGCCGAATATCAAATGGAACGCCAGACATAGAACCGCTCAGTAATAAAAATTAAAGCGCAGTATACAAACTTACACCGCAACGTAGGCTGGGCAGTAATGCCCAACACTTCGGTGCAATGGAGCAATGAATACCCGTTCATGCTTATGCGTCTAAAACACCACATGGATGCGCTGGGGAATTTACCGCTCAATTAAGCAATAAATACCCTTTCACCCGCGCCAGGCTTAAACCTAAAACCTTAAGCGAGCAATACTAAATCGTAAAATTTGAACCTAGAAACCTCAGTTGAGCGCCCAAAAGCTGTGTAAGCCATTGGTTCGAATAGTGAATGTTAAAAATGAAGGGCAACCTGATTGGTTGTTCGAATTTTTTAACATTTGCTAGGCGGAT
>JBEGTZ010000284.1:0-12689 GCA_041179125.1 Pseudomonadota bacterium
CACCTAAGTTATTGGTTTTCATACATTGCCCTTTGTTGTGCTTATTGTGTGAGTGAGGTAATGAATCGGGGTTATCAGCAGGCAATATATAACTTTGCTTCCGCTTTGCAACGTACCATGCCCAGATGCGCGATATTTTTAATCGCTTTGTGATGGTATTAACGCACGCTATTCTTTGTGTGTAGCGATTTTGAAATTAAAACTCAAAATTACGCTGGTTGTTATTGTGAAACCACATAAGACAGTGAGGAGCAAAAATAACAGAAAATAATGCGGCTTTTTTCGCGTTTTAATCGACTATTACTAATGCCACTGCGTCACATTATTGAGATTGTGCGCCATGCTTAAAAAGTCAGAAACACCATTAGCCTGCAATCGAAAATCGGCGACGCAACCAAAATTGTTTAGCCTAAAGAACGAATGCTAACACTGCTCTAAAGCGCATAACAATTTGAACGTGGTTTTTGCAAAAAGCAGTTTCCACACACATAGAAGCGAATATTTTTTAGGATTGTTTTTATGGTGTTTGCGAAAAAAAATTTATCTCGAAAAAGTAACTATTCAGCACACGCTGTGGGGCGGGTCTTTAGGGCGTCTCCGGAAATTCAATTTTCGTGATGATCGCAAGGCATTTTCGCACGGAAGGAGGGAGTTTATGCAGTATAAATGACCGACTGAGTACGAAAATAACGCAGCGAGCGCACGAAAAATGAATTTCCGGAGGTGCCCTTTAGACCCGCGCGGACTGTGTTGTCGCTCAAGATTATGTGTGTAAAAACACGGATTTTGGTTATGCAGTTTTTATTGAATGTGTGTTTGCCTGCTGGTAGTGCGGGTAGTGCCGCAGGCATAACCCGCACTACGAGTGAGCTGAATAGTTACTCGAAAAAACACAAAATTATTCGGGCGCTACAAAAGTAGGTTTGTGTACGGCTGCCCGTGCATGGGTGTCACGCAACTTGCCATCGTTTTCTATTGCAAAAGACGCCAAAGAATTGGAATGCTCATGGGCCACAATTAATCGTGCTTGCTCATTTAACAAAGTGAAATAACGCGGCCCAATACCTCCACAAGGTTCAGCTTGTATTAAATCAACCAAGCCTTCAAAATTTATTTTAAATACAGCAATGCTGTTGTGGCCGCGATTAGATGTATAAATAAACTGCCCATTGTTGCTGATTGCAATGTGCGCAGCGCTGTTTTCGCCACGGAAATTGTCCGGCAAAGTACACACGCGCTGCCGTGTTACCCAGCGCCCATCTTGCGCAAATTCATTTACACACAGTGTATTAGTTAATTCATTGAGCACATAAAATTTGCCGTTTGTAGGGTGAATAGCTAAATGGCGCGGGCCATCACCGGGCTGGCCGGTATAAACAATTTCGGCACTTCGCGTGCGCCCAATTACCGGGTGCCAAATGATTTGATCTAAGCCTAAATCCACCGCATACACACCCGTTTGCCCTGCGGCATTCACGGCAAAGTCAACATAATGCGCGTGGGGCGCCTCCTGCCGCGCAGTTAACCCTTGCCCGTGATGTTGAAATATTTTCGGGTGTGTATTGGGCAAACCATTTTGATCCAAAGAAAAAACAGCAATATTCCCCCCCATATAATTAGCAACCGCCAAATGATTAGCCGCAGTATTTAAAGCTAAAAAACAGGGGGATGCCCCTTCAGATGAAACCTCCATTATTTTTTGCCAATTATTTTCCGCATCAAAGATATGAATTTTCCCTAATTCTGTCTCTTCAACAAAATACCAAAGTGACCCGCGCTGCAAGCCAATAGACGGGTTAGGCGTGGCAACTTTTAATTCCACAGCACCAAATGCATCTTTTGATGCATCATAATTTACTCGGCATACACCCTGGTTTATTGAGTCCGTATAGCCGCTTACAATTAATGATCTGTTTTGCATGGGGTGCCTCTAAAAATTCTATCTAAAATTAAAAAATCACAAAAAAACGGAAAAATTAGCCGTTGATTCGATACGGGAAAAATATTTTAATGCGGTTTGGCTTTGGCGTGGAAAAACAGCTGGCACTAAAAATTGTGCTGACGCAATGAAATGCATTTGGATGAAAGGGGTAAATAATTGCAGCGCACACACATATTAAGTGTGCGTTATTTTTATCCTGGAAATCTCACTCGAGCGCTCGAAAAATGGATTCCCGGATATGCCTTTAAGCAGGAAAATTAATGCGAAGCGCTAATTTATACGCTGTTAATATTAAGCCCCATCCGCACCATCCATTGCCAATGCTGCCAATTACCATCCAGCAGCGCCGTGGCAGCACTGGCCGCAGGCAAGCCCGGCGCAATAGCAATGCTGGCATCTATTCGATCGGAGCCCTGTGTAGTCCAAATACTGTGGCTGGAATAACTCGTTGCTAATAACCCTTCCAATAACCCGGTGGTGGCGCTGCTCATTTGAACATCACTACATGGCACTTGAATTGGCCCTGCTTGATAACCCTGGTTACACCACTGCCTGCGCAAATAAGTGGGTAGGGTTAACGTACCGATGCGCTGGAGCAAGTCATCAACCAACAGGCCTTCATCCAAAGCATGCAGCGCTGCTTCCTCCACCGGAGCCAGCCAATCGCTTTGCTCACATAAAATATCCAACAGGGATAAATCCCCCGGCACAGGAATCAAAATACTAAAAGGAAAATAACGCCCGACTTTATCGACACTGGGCAATAATAAACCCAGCCATTGTTGTTCATCTAATACGCCACTGGAAAACCCAAAGCGCCAAATGGGGCTGGTTAAATACACATTTAACCAATCTTGGCCAAGACGCTCCTGGGATGAGCCAATAAATGCTTGCAGCCACGCATCCCAATGTTGCACTAAATTATTCGGCAAATTGCGCGTAACAAAATCCCCGTGGCCGGGCAGTTTTCCATAAAGACCTAAACTTAGTTGCGCCATAATAAATGCTATACCAATGCAGTGATTAAGGAGTTTCTGGCAATTTAAAGCCAGTTAATAAATCACGACGGAATATGTTATTCGCACTTTTAGGCCGTACTTCGTACGCAATATCGTGCGTGATTGTTGGCACAATTGAGTCCTGCACAGAAAAACGCACGATATAACTGCCATTCGCTTGTTTTTCGACGCGTGAGGCATCGAACAATCTCAATAACGCCCATTGGCCGGTATAAATTTTTTCGTGTTGTTTTCCGTTGATGTCCTCAAAATTAACCCGCAGCTGTTTAATATCATCAGCAGCAGTCCATTTAATGGTTGAAGAAAATTTTGGCCCGTGATTATAAGTAAGGCGTTCGCTGCCAAACTCCAAGCTGAAGCGCGCTTCTTTTTCGCCAAATTCATAGGGTTTAAAATCAAACCCTAAAGATAAAGCGTCCGGCCCATCTTGGAAAAACATACTGCGAATTAATTGCGCATTTTGCATTTGCCGCAAAAAATCGCCAGAAAACGTAGCGCCGCCGCCATCCACCGATTTAACTCGGGTGGGGTCGCGCGCATCCACAAATGGCGCCACATTGGCTAAATAAAACACATCCAAAATACCACCCGTTTTAAAGAAGTTGGCAAAATCCAATACAGCGGTTTCTTCCTGTGCTTTGGGGTTTAACGGGTATTTGCCCATTAATATTTGTGCATAGGGTTTGTACACCGCTGCGCGCCATTCAGACCCCACAAAACCTTTTCCGCCGGATGAAATAACATTGGAATTACCGATCGCCAAACCTTCAAGCCAGCTGCGCAGTGGCTCTTGCACGCCCGAGGCATACGCACGTAATGCCGTTGTGGGGTTGCTGCCGCCATTTTGTGCGCGGGCTTTTGATACCTCATACGCTTTTTGAGTGGGGTCTGGAGCTAAGGCTATTTCGGCGATAAAGGTGTGTAAATCGCGCACCTTTTCTAAGGCGCTGCCAATAGGCGGCTGGCCGAGTTTGGGTGTTTTGGTAAGTGAATTTATATCTTTAAAATATTTATCCACCGCATTGCCATCAAGTACTTTATCCACCACGTCCGATGTGGCTTCACCTTTTTTACCCTTTAATTTACTGTCCGCTAAATCGTTAATTAGGGTTGAGGTTAATTGGGTGTTCTCTGCGCCCACCTGTAAAGCCGTCACCATCGGGGAATACACCGGGTCAATCAGTGCTGCTAACATTTGTTCCGCTTGCCGCACATCGCCCAGGCCTATTAATTTAAGCGACTGATAATAGGTGTTCCAGGTTTTTATGTAATCGGCATAATAAAGTTCTTTCACCTGTGCGCTGACTTTTTCCGGCTCTTCAGGTGTGTAGGTTAAACCTTCTTTACCGGCTTCCGCCTGAGCCAAAATTGCGCGCTCTTCAATAACCGCTTTAATTACTTCGGCATCGGGCGACATATCCACTTTATCGTAACCTGCCTTGGTATAAAGAACCGGCATTTGCAACGCTTCACGCACTTGTGGATTAATTACAAAATATTGGCGGGCTTTATCGCCTAATTCCTCCAGCATATCCACTTTGCGCGCAAATGCCGGTGTGTGGCGAATGCGGCTGTATACGCGTTTGGCGATAGGCTCTTTTAATAAAACATCACGCACATGGCTTACCACCGCCTGGTTAAGTTCAACGGGGGTTAATTCCAGTGTCAGCAAATGTGTTAAATGTGCCTCTAATTCCGTGCGCTTGCCTTCGTCCGTTTTAATATTGCTTTCCCAAAACTTTTTAAACCAATTTTGCACTTCTTCTTTGTTGAGTGTGTCGAGTTTATTAAACATTAAATAAACTCGGAAGGTGTTGTACAAATCGCTACCTTCTTCACCTGATTGCAGGGTTTTTTCTAGGGTGGACATCATTTTTTGCAAAAAATGTTTCAGTAATTCTCGGTCATAAGCTTGGTTGGCTTCATCGTCTACACGCCCATCGTAAAGGCCTAAATTGGCAAGCCAGGGTAAAGACTGTTGATCCATTACCGCCGAGGCGGTTTGTAATTCATTGAGTGCCGGTAATGTGCCGCGCATGTCCAACTGTTGGTACGCAGGTTTTGCGGCTTCTGTTTTAAATGCCGCCGTATGGGTTTCAACGTCGCGCACATTTAATTTATGTTTAACAATCGCCCCTGACCACACCAAACCTAACACCACCATCAGGGCCGCCATGCCGATATAAGCCGCACGCTGAACCCAGCGCATGGAGGTTTCATAGCCGTTATTGGCGCCGACTATTTCCGACTCGGGGAAAATAACTTCTTTAAAAAGCCGTGTTAAAAAATAACTTTTTCCCTGCTGATTAATGCCCGTAGACACTTCGCGCTGAAAACCAAAATTAGAGGCCACCTGAGCCATTAGGCGGTCAATAGCGGTGCCATCTTGGGTGCCCGAGGTAAAATAAACGCCACGCAAATAAGGCTGGAATTTAAACCGATTCGTCATAAACGCTTGACGAACAAACCCTTCCACCAGCGCTTTAACGTTTTCCATTTGTTGTGGAAACGCGCTGATGACACCTCTGCGTTTTATATCGCGCTCGGCGTGCATCCGTGAAAGCACGCGATCGTATAAACGCTTTATAACTTTGTGCAGTTCTTGATGTAAAAAATCGAAATTAGGGCCTTGGTTCGGGTTGGGTGTATCGGGTAGGGAAACGCCCCAGACTTGTTCGCGGTCATCGCGGTTAATTTCCGCAAAAAAATCGCTAAAGCCTGGCACCATATCGCTTTTGGTTAACATTAAATAAATAGGGAAGCGTATTTCCAGGCGATCCATTAATTCATCTAAACGGGAGCGAATCGTGCGTGCATGTGCGGCGCGCTCTTCTTCTGTTTGGGTGAGAAGATCCTGTAGGCTGATGGCCACAATAGCGCCATTGATTGGTCTGCGGCGGCGGTGGCGTTTTAATAGATCTAAAAAACCTTCCCAGGCCGCAGCATCAATTACCCGGTGTGAATCTTGCGTGGTATAACGCCCAGCGGTATCAATTAACACCGCCTCATTGGTGAACCACCAATCACAATTGCGCGTACCGCCAACGCCTGCAACCGCGCCCCGGCCTAAATGATCTGCCAGTGGAAATTCCAAACCGGAATTAATTAATGCCGTGGTTTTACCCGAGCCAGGTGGCCCCACAATGATGTACCAAGGCAATTCATACAGCGCTTTGCTGCCGGTTAAGCCTTTAAATTTAAAGTTTTTTAATGTATCTAGCGCCTGCGTAAAACGCTCGCCAATTTGTAACAATTCTTCTGTTGATTGTTCTTTGGCGGCTAATTGTGCGGGGTCTTCTTTGGGAGTGGATAACCCTTGTACGAGGTTTTGGTTATTTTTAGCTTTGCGCAATTGGCCGATTAACAGGCCGATAATCCAGATAACAAACAGCGCCGCCAACACCAAAACCCTGGGTAATACGTCGGCTAAGGGCGCTGCATTATTTGCACCGAATTTAATTGCTGGGCCTGCAAACCAAATTAATAGCCCTAGCGCTAAAATTCCGATTAACGAAACAACAATAGGGTGCAGTAAAAACGCCAAAAATTTTTTCATACCAATTTATATCCCGCTTAAGCCTGCGCTGGGTGCGCAGGTTTTTTATCTGCGCCTGTACAGGCGGCGCATTATGAGTCGTGAATTTTACGTGCTGGTTAGTTTTGTTCTTTGCTTGTTGTATTTGTTGTATTTTCTGAGATGGGCGCAACCCGCTGAAGCGTTTCCAGCGTAGGTTCCGAGCTGGCATTTAACCAAAATTTAAAACCGACATAACCGAAAAACACTATGGCAGCCACCACGCTTGCGGCCACCCAAGTGGGTAAAAAATGCGATAAAGTTCGTCGCGTGCGGCCTAGGCCTTGCCACGCGCCTGCTAGGCTGCGCTCAAATTCACCTCGTTGCACACGAATGGTGGCATACAGGTCGTCACGCAGGGCTTCTAATGCATCGCTACCGCGCGGCATTAAACGGTATTTACCTTCAAACCCCAGGCTTAAGACTAAATAAAATAACTCTAAAACGGCGCGGTTATCGCCGGGGGTTTGGCGCAACTGGTCGAGCATTTGAAATGATTTTTCGCCGCCATTTACATCGCGGTGAAAAATACTTAATAAAGTACGCTGCCCCCACGCACTCTCGCCACCCCAGGGGGTGTACATCACCGCTTCATCCAATGCAGTACACATTAAATAACGCGAAGCCCAAGCTTGTTCGGGTTTTAAATTTAAATCCCGCAAGCGGTTTTCAAATTGTTTAATTTCATTCACTAAGGAATTGTGCAAACCCGCCACATTAGCGTGCCTTAGTGTGCCACGGGTTTTATCAAACACCATTAATAAGGTGCTGGCCGCTTGTACTATGGGGTTTAAACCCAAACCCAGTGCGCCCAAATCCACACGCGCAGGTGCTGCGCCACTTGGCGTTACAGGTTCCGCCTGATAGCTGGGGGTTACAGGGGGTGGACGCAAATCGGCGGCGCCCTTACGGCCTGGTGTGGGTTTTAACACCGTGCTATCGCCAGCACCGGGTTGTTTAAAAATTGTTTTATCTTTTTCGTCCATAGTATTTTCTCGCAATAGGTTTAAATGCGGGCATTAATGACGAATGGCCCAAAACTCCATTTCTAAACCGGGAAAATCGCCGCCCACATGCATGGCAAAACCGCCCGATGTATTCATATAGCGCCAAATTTCTCCGCGTTGCTCTAGTTCAAAATAAACATGCCCAGCCCGGAAGGGTATTTGGCGCGGCGCAACGGGAAGCGCTTTAATAACAATGCCGCTTAAGGCTGAATTAATCAGCTGTCGAATATTTTCTACTGGGCCAATTTTCATGTGTTGTGGCAATCGGCTGCGTAACATTTCTTCGGCGATGTCGGCGCGCACCACCAAAATAAAGGTGGCACTGGTAATAAGGGATTTGTCGTATTTGTCGGCCACACGAATACCGTAGCCTTTATCTTCAAGCCCGATGGAAATGGCGGTTTGTTCGTAAATGGTGGCTAATAATTGACGTAAATGCGCAAATACAATTTCAAACCCGGCTTGTAAATTATCGTGTAAATACACGGGCAATTCAGGCGGGCGGTGGGTTTTGGTATTAAATGTAGCCAGCTCGCCAATGGCGCCCATACATTCTTTAAATAATTCTACCGGATGCACCCCTTGCACTTTGGCTAAATGCACCATGATGGGTTCTAAACGGTTAAGTACTTGCAGCAGCATATAATCGGTGACTTCCGCAGTGCCGCCGCGACGGGTATCGGCTAGGCGCCCGGCTATTGCTTCTGCGCGGTGGCGCAACATGCCAGCCAGCTCCACAACAAAACCATTCAGTCGCGGGGCGGCCTGGCAATCCAGTACGCTGGGAATATATTTATCATCTAAAAGAATATTTTTATCCTGCCGTGTTTCGGCAATGCGGGCAATGCCGATGCAGGCGTAGCCGCTTAAATCGTCGGTTTCTAATAAAACGCGCAACCGCAATTTACCCACGCCCACTAGGTGATCATCGCCACTTTCAATGGAATTATCCCGCACTTTATGCTCTTTGGGATAATAACGCGCTAATCCTTGCGAGCCTTCCTGCGGTAAAACATCCACCGCACCTAAACGGCGTACAGGCAGCGCTAAATACAATAAACGATTGTGTATATTTTCGGGCAGATCAATAACTGCTGGCGGTTCGTCTATATCGGGGAAATTAAAGGGGGTGCCATCGGGAAATACGCCGCGCCCAGACACCAGCGATATTTTTCCGAGTTTTAATAATTGCTGGTCCAGTTCGCAATCAAAAAACCCCCATAAATAAGCGCCTGCTGTGGTAATGCGGCCATCAACATAGCGTTCAAAATAACGCTCTTGCTGTTGGAAATGCTGGGGATTTAAAAACATCCCTTCCGACCAAATGACTTTGCTTTCTAACGACATAAACTATCCGTGGAGCAAAAACACGCTATCGCCCCGTTGAGCTGTGCATGAAATTAAACCTCAAGGCGGTGCGCTTGGGTTCGTTATTGTTTTGCTATTGTTTTTCGGTCAACACCATGTGGTTGCCGGTAATTTTCACCGTAATACGGTTGCCCACAATATTGCCGGGCGTGACAGGAAATATCACTTTGTAATTGGCGTTTTGATACTGGTAGAACTCCGCATATAAAGCCACAAATTTGGTGCCAGGGCTTAACACAAAACGCTCTTCGCGTTTATCGCCTGGCACAAAACGTTTTAATTCTTGTTTATTCACAAAGTCTGCTTCCAGCACGGCTTTGTCTTTGGAGTATAAAGACATGAAATCGGCCTGATGAAAAATCACCGGCGATTTTAATTCATACATGCGCACAAATACGGGAGACGGGCGATTGTTCGCATCGGGGTTGATGTCGGCATCGGTTTGTATGGTGAGTTTTAAATCAGTATCTAAACCGATGGTTTTGCCTGTGCCGTTTACCTTGGAGCACCCGGAGAAACCTAAGGCTAAGCTAAATATTACGGTACAGCGCCATATTAATGGCCAAAAAGTTTTCATGGTTGCTCCTATTGTTGCTGTGGGTTTTGTCGTTTTCGTGCAATGGCTAATTTGCGCAGTTGCTCTTCATAGGCATGTACAAATTCATCACCGAATAGGTTTTGAAATGAGTTTTCGTAGTTGCTCATTAATTCTTGATAAAAATCATCGTAGGCCGACCAGCATTTTGCGCCTTTCATGCCGGGTATTATCCCGCCGGTTTTCCCAAGGCGCTCAAACTGTTGTTCAAGTTGCACCGGGTCAAAACGTGTTAACAATGATTTAAATGCGGCCCTGATTCCCGCCAAAATAGCCACCTGGTGATCCATTATGGATTCAAAACTATCCTGCACAGATTCCAGCGGTGGTTTAAAGCCTTTTGATTGGCGCACAAATAATAATTCCAATGCGTCATCTACATCGGTTGCGAATTTTATCGGGTTGTTTTCTTTGGGTTGTATGGTGGTCACAGCAACACGAAATTCATTTTTAATTGAGTTGCGCGCGCGCAATATTTGCAATAAACCGTCTAAGGCTTCGCGGGTAATTTCACCAATTAATTGCGGCAATGCGTCTTGTTGTTCTGCATGGAGCTTGCCGGTTAAGCCCAGCGCAGCAATCAGATTTTGCGCAGAGGGTTCGGGTTGGGCGCCGCCGCTGCGTGTTGCCACGCTCGGCACAGGTGAGGCAGGCGGGGCGGATATAGGCGGCAGAGGCGGAGTAGGTATGACTGGTGTCGCAGGCCATTCATTCCCGCCCAAAACGGGCGGTGCATTTACGGGCGCCGCAGAAGGCTCATTTCCTGCCCCCATCAAAGGCTCGTCCCAGCTTGCCGGTGGCACACTGTTGTCACTCTCAGGCGGTATGGCTTTTAGGCGTTCAGATAGGGGTACCTTACCTGGAACGGGGGCAGGCGCTAAGTCGTAGGCGCTACCCAATGGGTACAGCTGGCCGCTTGCATCATCCGGCGCCAAGCCTTGGGTGGCCGGCAAGATGTGTTCGAACGGATTCTGCCCCAGTGCGTCATCAATAGGCGGTTGTAGGCTAGGCACATGAGGTGGGGTAGTCGCTATGGGCGCGGGGATTGGCGCTATGGGTGCAGGAGGCGGAATCGGCGCGGGTTTTGGAGCTTCAACCGGAACAGGGGGCACCCTGGAGGCGTCGGGGGTGGAAAAAGGATCAGCGCTGGCGAAGGGGTCTAAGGGTTTACCTGGCGGCATCCCTAAATCTTTCGCAGCGGATGAGCCACCCAGTGAATTCCAAAAATCATCGGGGATGGGGGCGTTCGGTTGGGCGCTGGGTACGGGCAGTGAAATAGCGTCGTGCAAGCGGTTTCCACCTTCATTTTGAGTGAAGGTTTGCTCTACTTTAGGAGGATTCGGAGCAAACGGGTTGGAACCGGCAAACGGGTCGGCGCTTGTAAAAGGATCGGAACTGGCAGTAGCGCCAGCAAAGGGATCTGCGCTGCCAAAAGAATCCGCACCAAAGGGATTGTCGCCCTGAAAGCCACCCGCAGGCGGTGAAAAGGGATTTTTAGGTTCCGCCGTCAAGTCAAAAGGATTCGCCTCCGCGCTGGACGGGAACAAACCTGCGCCATTAAACGCGGGCGCCTCCTCTAATTCACCCCATTGCGCACCTGCATTAAACGGCTCAGGCTCCGATGGAGCCACCTGGGCAAAGGGTGAGACTTTAACGCTGGACTTTTCAATACTTACACGCAAGCGATATTCCGCCAAGTCCAGCGTATCACCATCACTAATCGTTACTTTGTTATTGCGGCCAATCGGCAGGCTTGCACCATTTAAAAATACGCCATTGGCACTGGTGTCGGTGATGTAAAACTGTGCTTGCTCGCAGGTCACTACGCAGTGTTTGGACGATAAAAACTTATCTGGGTCCACCAGCACCCAGGTGTTGCCATCTCCGCGCCCAATGCTGCCGCCCTGCTCATCGAAGGATTTTTGTCCCTGTTGCAACGCCACTTTGGCCGGTGCTTTTAACAGAGAAAAAGTAATTTTCATAACAGAATTCCACCTGTATCGCCTGAACGTGATGCGCGGACTATTTTTGCGCGGGCAGTATATGCCGGGTATGAGACGGGTTAAAAGCCATGCTTGGGAATTAACGCGCAATTAAGCAAAAACACGCTGTAATGCGAGGCCGCAATCGCCTAGCGCCGGCGCTCATATTGAAAGCGAAATGATTTTTAGAATTCAACGCTGTGTAAAACCTCACACTTAACCCGATCCGCATTCTGCGGTACGAAATGTGGACTAATTGATGGCCCCATATTGCATCTTGCGCTGCAATATGGTTTAAATCACCGCCCCGTTATTTGTGGGTTAGTTGCGCCGGGATGTGTATGGATAGATGTGGGCACCGATAGGTCCCGCGCCTTGTTCGCTCGTGCGTTTTTTGGCTTTGGTCAGGATTTAGGAAATTATGTCGTCCCGCTCGATTGATATTGCCGCACTATTAACCCCCATCAGCGATGACGCCCCCTGCGGGCGCGACCTGCGCGAGGGCAGTTCGCCCACCTCTAATTTCCAAATGGTAAAACTCGCCCGCTCCACCGCCCGCAGCGCTGAACGCAGCAATATCTACAGCGAGGACGGCCAGCAAGCAGAAGATACACGGCGCAAAATCGACGAATCCTGGCGCAAAATTATTGAGCTTGCCCCCAAAGTAATAAAGTCCGAATCCAAAGATTTAGAAGTGGCCTGCTGGTACTTAGAAGCCCTGGTGCGCCGCGACGGCATTGCAGGCCTTCGCGACGGGTTTGAGTTGATAGAAGGGTTGATTGAGCAATTTTGGCAAGACCTCTTCCCCATGCCCGATGAATACGGCCTTGAAACCCGCGTCGGTTCGCTCAAAGGCCTCAACGGCGAAGGTGGGTCTGATGGCGCTTTGCTTGCGCCTATTCGCAATAGCGTTATCACCAACAGCGGCCAGCACCGCGCATTTAGTTTCTGGGAATACCAGTCCGCCGCTGATACATCACGTATTCTCGACGACAAAGCCCGCGAAAAAGAATTTGCCCGCAAAGGCTACACCCTGCAAAACGTTGAAACCGCCGTGCGGGATTCCAGCGCTGATTTTCTCACTCAAATGCGCAACGACTTAGTGGGCGCGTTGGAGAGCTTTACCCGCTTTAACGACAAACTCTATCAGCTATGTGGAGCCAGCGAAGCGCCGCCCTCCAGCGCCATCACCAATTTACTTA
>JBEGTZ010000285.1:0-7826 GCA_041179125.1 Pseudomonadota bacterium
ACAAAGCTTTGGGGCGCTCAACTGAGGCTTCTAGGTTGAAAAATAGCAGGAGCGAAGGGCTGAAGAGTCACGAAAGAAAGCCAGTCCCTATCTGGAAGCGGGAGCGCACAGAAGGCTGAAACGCTGAGAAGTTGCAATTACGGCAGCTACCGAAGGCGGGGCGAGGACGGACAGGTGGATCCTGTCTGGAATTGTGCTGCGGTCATCAAGCTCTTACCTCTGCGAGGCAAGACACAAGAAAGCGTTCAATGAGCGTTCCAGACATTATCCTGGGCGCTTGCGGCTTAACCGTCAGATGCGGAAAACCGCATGTCCGGCGGTGTGGGAGGGCTAACGGGTGTCATCCCGAGCCCTCCCAATCAAGGCTTAATTGACGTAAGACCTCCGACGAATACGCAAACCAATTAAGCCGATTAAGCTGCACAACAACCACAGGTTAATACTACCGGCTTGTTTTTCTGTGGCGGGCTTAGTGGGTTCCACAGGTTTAATCGGTTCTGAAGGCTTAACAGGCTCTATAGGTTTAATGGGATCGACAGGTTTAACATCCACGATCAAATTTAATTCTTCTTTATACTCAAACGTTAATTGCGCTTTGGAAGATAAACTCGGATAACCAGAATCCTTTACCGTAACCGATATCGTGTATTTTCCTGGTTTTTGTCGATCAAAAACAAATCCGTCGACTAAATTTTGGCTCAAATACACTTTGCCATAGTCCCAGGTTAAACTCTGTACATCTTCGCTATTTGGATCGGATATTATGGCTCGAAGTGTGATTAAGCTGCTTGTATTAGCCGCTGTGACCACTTTGCCGTTTTGCTCCAATTGTAATTTCACCACCGGAGGTTGATTGGGTGTTTGAGCTTTTGGTTTATAGGTATATCGAGCACCCAATAATTCCAATGCGGGAATTTCGCCTTTATTGGAAAAAACCCAATATACATTACCGATAGAATCTTTTTCTTTATCCCAATTTTGGTACAGAGTGGTGCCGGGCAGGCAGGTTGTATTATTAGCGGAGCGGGGGCATTGCAGTTGCGCTAAGGTAGCACTCGTTGCACCCGTAACTTTGATGCCGGCTTCATCCTGTCGAGTAGCATCTATTGCCCAATAGGTATTGCTCACTTCACCCGCAATTGCACTAATAGCCGCTTTACGACCATTATTGCTAGTAATTAAATTTAATTGCCCAAGTACTAATAGCGCAGTATTGTTGCTTCTAATTTCAAGGCCATAGCCTTGGGACACAAGGCCACCAAAATAGCCAGAATGGGCACATTTTATATCGGTTGCTATAAGGGCATTACTAATGCTGACCTCGTCGCCATAGACCTCGCCTATTAACCCGCCTATATTGCCTGATTCGGTTTCATTACACGCAACAGCCCCTTGTGTAAAAATACCTTTGACCTGCCCATCGTTCATCGTTTTGGCTAATGGCCCGCCACTTCTGATATGCAGATTAAAATCGATTAATGCCAAGTTACGAATCAGTGCATTACGGATTTCGAAAAATAGACCTCCGCTGATTGCAGGATTTAAAATGGTTAAATGCTGTATGGCAAAACCATTGCCTTCAAACGCACCTGAAAAATCTTGCTCAAGATTACTTAAAGGCATCCAGCCCTTGCCCTCGTTCCAATAGGTATCGCCGCTGTCAAACTTGCCATTTTTATTGGTATCAAAATCTAAATTATTTTTAAGTTCATAGCCGTGGCATTGTGCAATTAAAGTATGCTCAGTGGTGACTTTAAATGGGCAGCCGCTGGTGTCGCCGGGGCCAGTAGAGGATAGTTTTCGGCCAGCCCCACTTAAGTCGTACCTGATGGCGTTGAGCTCTTCTAATGTATGGATGTCAATTAATCCATTTGAATCGCCATCTGCATCTAATTTTTTATCGTTATTATCATCCGTGTCCCTATCATCCAAAATGCCATCTTTATCAGCGTCATGAATATCAGCTTTAATTCCAAGCGCAATATAACGTTCTTGACATATTAAATTGCAGTAGTGGCTCCACGCATCGGGCGAGCCGTTATTATTTTTATCGTCGGCAAGGTTGTAATATTGAGGAAATGCATCTAACACTAGCCCGCTAGCATCCTGGCAATGTGTATCGCAGCTAGGATGCCAAAAATCCGGCGCTCCATCTCCATCCGCATCCACCGATGCGGCATAAAGTGTTGGCCAGCGATCTTCGAAATCCAAAATGCCATCGGCGTCTGAATCCATATAGGAGTAAATGTTCAACGCTAAAATAGGCATGAGCCCTGCAATAATATTCCAGGCTGGCTCAGCGCTAATAACCGATGCCTGCTCCGTCCAACCTTGGTACAGCACAGCACCTGGAATACAGCTTGTGTTATTCGCAGCCTCCGCACATTTAAGTTGCGCAAGCGTGGCACCGGTTCCGCCGAGCACCTGATCGCCTGCGGTGTTTTGCCCGGTGGTATCCATAGCCCAATAACTGTTTGTAATTGGCGTGGCGCTGCTGCTGTGGCCCACCAAACCACCAATGGTGCGCGGCGCCGGAGTTGTTTGGATGGAATAATATCCATCGTAAATTGCGCCAATGGCATAAGCTGCATTTATTTTTATGCCGTCACTCCAGCCCACCAAGCCACCAATTTGCGCGGTATTTCCGCTAACCCGCACCGATGTAAAACTATTGCGCAATTCACTTTTTCCATCGGCATAGGCAATTAATCCACCCACCGGGGTTTCGGACATTTCAGCTTTTACTTCGCCGGTAGCAAATACACCATTAAACAAGGTGTTGTAGGCTTTGCTTACTAAACTGCCCACATACCGTGCGCCGACAATTTTAGTTAAGCGGCCCGTAATACCTACATTGAGAATAGAAGCGTTCTGGGTAACTCCGAATAAACTCTGCACATCGGCATCGGGTCTGTTGATCACAAGATTGCGAATGGCATTACCATTGCCATCAAACCGCGCACTAAATTTTAATTGACCGCCGGGCGCCAGTGGCTTCCAACCTTGGCCATTATTCCAATAACTGTCTTCGGCATTAAAAATTCCATCTTGATTCGTGTCGAAATCCAACTGCCCATGCAATTCAAAACCATTACAACCCGCCGCTGGACAGCCGACATTACTGCCGTAAAGTGCTTTTCCATCTAGATGGTTACGTATTTCATTTAAATCATTGAGATCGTTAATTTCGATTAGGCCGTCGTTATCCATATCATAATCGGCACGGTTAGCTTCGGCAAAACTGCCAATGCTAAAGCTTGCAAGAAGAGAGAATAGTGTTAATTTTCTAAACATAATTAATGTCCGCAAGGTTAGTTTATTGTTTTTTAAAAACTTTTAAAAAATTCACGCCAAACATATTCTGGGAGTTTTCACGCTCTCACCTGGCATCAAAAGCTGGAAAGAAAGTGGTTTTTACTTCAGCGCGTTTGGCATTAAATAAAAATTTATACCTGCACATCAGGATGGCAGTCTTGCTATTGCTTGTGGTGTCAGGTATCGGATTGAGGAATGCAGTTCATAGTGCCGCCGGTTAAGAAAATGTGGGTACTAGGTGGTACTGAACCAGGCCGCAGTTAGTTGCAGGTGGATTGACGAGTTGAGATAAAAAACTGAACTAGATCGCACTTTAATTACGCTAACTAACGCCGCCTAGGAACTGGCGCTTCTTTTAACCTAGAAACCTCAGTTGAGCGCCCAAAAGCTGTGTAAGGCATTGGTGCGGATAGTGAAAGTTAAAAATGAAGGGCGACCTTATTAGTTGTTCAAAATTTTTAACTTTTGCTAGACGAAGCCTGAGGACTTGCGCAGGCTTGGGTGATTCAACTGAGGTTTCTAGGTTTAAATGCGAATCGCGGTCACTCATATCCTGTGGACAGTAAAACTGTCCGCAAAAAATGCGGCGCAGTTGAGCTGTGGAGATGGAAGTTTTGCACAGGAATCAAGCTGTGTAGGGCGGATTAGCCGAAGATGTAACCCGCGCAACGCACCTGCTGCCAAGAGTAAACCTAATAAAAAACCGCACAAAAAAATTCCAGCATTCATAAAAATTATCGTGAACGACAATACCGTCCGCGCGGGTTATTAACCCACCCTAGCGTGCCCGGTATGGGCCTGTACTTGCCATCTAAAAAGAGGAAGTCGCATTTGGTAACAGAAGCGTAGTGAAACCCAAGGTTGAAGCCGTGAGGCCAAGCTGAAAGAAGGGTGTAGCAAAGGGGCGACCGCACGAACAGAAACAAGCAGTGAGGCCAGTTGTGGGCGGAAAGCCAGTCCGTCCCAATCTGGAAGCGGGAGCGCACAGAAGGCTGAAACGCTGAGAAGTTGCAACTACGGCAGCTACCGAAGGCGGGGCGAGGACGGGCAGGTTGTGCTGCGGTCATCAAGCTCTCACCTCTGCCAGGTAAGACGACACAAGAAGGCGTTCAATGAGCGTCCCAGAAAGCATCCTGGGCGCTTGCGGCTTAACCGCCGGATGCGAAAAACCGCATGTCCGGTGGTGTGGGAGGGCTAACGGGTGTCATCCCATTAGCTCGCCCAATCAATCAACCTACATACTTAATTGCTGCAACTAATCGAAGCCGTTTTGGCTAAATCCGGTTCGTAGCGCAGGTTTTTGACTTCAACCGCCAGTGCTAATTTTGCTTGCAAGGCAAACGGGCCATCCACTTTGGAAAAGTCGGTGAACTCCTTGGCGAAGCAGGCTAAATCTATGGATAGCGTTTGGTATTTACCCTGTGGCCAGGCGGCCAATAGTTTGCTGATGTCCACCACGCCTGCGGTGAGGGGGCTGCTCCATACGCGTACATCAACACCTTGTTTTTCTGTCACAGGCGCCAGCAGTTTTAGGTCTATAGCCAGGGCGCCGCGATGGCCTAGGGCCGCTAACAGGTCGTGGCGCGGGGTTTTGTTGTTGCGCAGAATTAAACGCGCTTCGCCCTTGCCGCTCCACGTGGCGCTTAAGCCTTCATCCAAGGGTTTGACGGTAAGCGGGCCGAGGGTGGCGGGGACGGCGGACTGGGTGAAGGTGGGCAGTTCGATTTTCCAGTTCCAGCCATCTTGCGGCTTGAAGGTTTGCTGTTTGGCGGCAGGCAATTGGTTTTTTAAGCGGCAACCCAAGGCGTAGGCGCTGGTGTCTTCGCTTAGTGCCTGCCAAGGGGTGATTGGGCTGTTGTAACGCAGGCCGTAGTCGAAGGCGAACAGAGGTTTGTAATCGGCGTCGCCTTTGTTAAGCGGTGTTTGGCAGGGGGTGGCGGGCCAACTGAAGCTTAAGCGGCCATTAAAATCGGCATTGGGTGCGCCGTCAATTTTAGCCACCAACACGTCGGCCACGCCTGCGCCTTCGGTGCCCGGTTGCCAGGCGGCTACAAACGCATCAGCAAGGTTAAGCTCTTTGTTCACCCACAAAGGGCGGCCACTTAACAATACGGCCACTACGGGGATGCCTTGGGCTTTGAGGCTCTGGATGAGTTTTAAACCCGTTTTGCTGCCGCCTTCCAGCTCCAAGGTGGCGAGGTTTTGGATGTCGCCGTGGGTTTCGGCGTAGGCGTTTTCGCCAATGACTACCACGGCCAGGTCAGGCTTGTTGGTAAAGGTGCCCTGCTCGCTTAGCTCTGCCGTGCCGCCCACTGCTTTGAGTGCGTGGGCCAAGCCGGTGTAGATGCTGGTGGCGCCGGGGAATTTGTCGTTGGGTACATTCAAACCCTGCCAGGTGACGCTCCAGCCGCCGCTTTGACGGGAGAGATTATTGGCACCGGCGCCCGTTACTAACACCTTGGTTTTAGGTTTGATGGGCAACACACCGGTGTTTTTCAGCAGCACCAAGGACTCACGCACCGCTTGGCGGGCGAGCGCTCTGTGCTCCGGCGCACCTACGGCACCGGCTGTGGCGGCTGCGCGCTGGGCGGGGCTTGGGCGGGTGAATAAACCCTGGCGCATTTTTACGCGCAGAATACGGCGCACGGCGTCGTCGATGCGCGCCGGGTTGATCACTCCGGCTTTCACCTGCGCCACCACATTGGCGTGGAAGGTTTTCCAGTCCGGCGCGTTGGGAATCATGAATAAGTCCACGCCCGCATTGACGGCTTCGGGGCAGTTGTCCAGTGAGCAGCCAGGCATGTGGCTAATCGCCTGCCAATCGCTGACGATAAAACCGTCAAACCCCAACTGGCCCTTAAGCAATTCGTTCATCAAACGGGCGTTGGCGTGTGCGTGGATGCCGTTCCAGGAGCTGTAACTGGCCATCACTGTTTGCACGCCTACGTTGAGGGCGCTGATATAACCGGGCAAATGCATACGCAACAGAGCTTGCTCTTCGCCTTCGGCATAACCTTGGTCATCACCGAACCCGGTGGCGCCATCACCGATAAAATGCTTCGCCGTGGCCAATACCTTGGTGGCGGCTAAAAACTCTTTAGTGCCCGCCGTGCCCTGTAAGCCTTCAATCATCTTGCCGCCCATCTGGGCTACCAGCTCGGAATCTTCAGAAAAGCTCTCGTAAGCACGGCCCCAGCGGTCGTCCCGCGCCACGGCGAGGGTGGGGGCAAAATCCCAATCCTGGCCGGTGGCATAGACCTCTTTGGCGGTGAGCGCGCCCAAGGCTTTGGCCAGGGCCGGGTTGCGGGTGGCGCCCAAGGCTATGTTGTGGGGGAATAGGGTTGCACCCACCATATTGCTGTGGCCGTGGACGGCATCAATGCCCCACACCACTGGGATAGGCGTGCGGCCATGTTCAGTTGACATAGACGCCTGATAAAAACGCTCGGCCATTTGCACCCAATCCTGCTGTGTGGAATTGGGGTTGTCGTTGGGATTCTGCCCGCCGCCGTTGAGGATGGAGCCTATGTTGTAGGTTTTAATTTCTTCCGGTGTGACCGCGCCAATGTGCGGCTGAATCATCTGGCCGACTTTGTGTTCCAGGCTGAGTTTATTCAACAGCTCGGTGATTTTGGCTTCCATTGCAGCGTCCATGGGCACAGGGTTTACCACCCGGTTCCAATCCGCAGGCAACAGTACCGGCGCGGGTTTGGGGGGCGTGATGGTGGTGGCCTGCGCACTGCCCAACATCAACAAACTTAACCCTAAGGCCAATTTAACGCCGGTTGCGATACTGTTCAGCCGAGGCTGGGCAGAAGAAAAAATTAAGGTCATGAAGACTCCTGTGAGCGTTATTTTTTATAGATGAGAGGCCCTAGGCTGTTCTGCGCGGGGCCGATCCGGGATTCACAACAAAAACAAAAAGCTAGGGAAAATCAAAGATGAAAGCAGAAGTATAGCGGGCAATGGGGTTTTGTTTTGCGTGCTTGGCGGCACTTATGAACAGGCTAAGGCTAGAAACTTTGCGGTGTTTTTGATCATTGGGCATTTGTAGGGGCGAAATTTATTGCGCCCAAAAGATTTCATTGCGCCCAATACGCCGAGCGAACCGCCCATCAAGGCGCAATGAATCGCGGCCCTACATGAGCGAAAGCCCGTACTCCTCGAATGTGCTTGTTTAGATAGAAAATTTGTAACTGTCCAGCTCACCGGAAGGGTTTCACTCTGCGCGGCCTAATGCCGAGTTTTGCCGGAGCGCAGCGATCGGCAACAAGAATGGTTAGGCATTTTGTTCTCGCACAATCTCTGACCTTATGTCAGTTACTATCCTGCAAAAAACATCAACAGGTAATGACTGTTTCTTCCCAGGGATTTGCCCATAGTCATGGGTTAGAATGGCGCCCCCACTTGCGAGAAGCGCCTGACGTGCAACTTCTGACTGAGAAAATTTTGCAAAAAGGCCTCTTTTTACCAATCCGAAATGTTCTGGAGAATGAAGATTGTAGGTTTTT
>JBEGTZ010000286.1:0-30562 GCA_041179125.1 Pseudomonadota bacterium
GTCGTTGTCGTCATCTTTATCCATGTAGTTGGGGATGCCGTCTTTGTCGCTGTCGCCCATGTCAGGGGTGTTGCCGCCTTCTTTGTCGTCAGGAATGCCGTCGTTGTCGTCGTCGGTGTCTAGTTCGTCGTCGGTGCCGTCGTTGTCGTCATCTTTGTCCATGTAGTTGGGGATGCCGTCTTTGTCGCTGTCGCCCATGTCAGGCGTGGTGCCTTCTTTGTCGTCAGGAATGCCGTCGTTATCGTCGTCGGTGTCGAGTTCGTCGTCGGTGCCGTCGTTGTCGTCATCTTTGTCCATGTAGTCGGGAGTGCCGTCGCCGTCGCTGTCTTTAGTGCCCGGGCTGGTGCCGCCTTCCATGTCGTCAGGAATGCCGTCGTTATCGTCGTCGGTGTCTAGCTCGTCGTCGGTACCGTCGTTGTCGTCATCTTTGTCCATGTAGTTGGGGATGCCGTCTTTGTCGCTGTCGCTCATGTCAGGCGTGGTGCCTTCTTTGTCGTCAGGGATGCCGTCGTTGTCGTCGTCGTTGTCCATGTAGTCGGGGATGCCGTCGCCGTCGAAGTCACCACGGGTGTTGCCTTCGAGTTTGGGGCTGAAGCCGTCTACGATGGTGTTCATGGCGATGCTGTTGAACACTAGGCCGTGCATTTCACTGCCGGTTAGGTGTTTGCGGCCATGACGTACCATCGGGCCGTCGCCTAGGCTGTTTTCGCTGAAGAGGATGGGCTGCCAGGCGCCTTCGTCGTCATCGTCTTCGGCTAGGAGCGCTGCTATGGCTTCGGGTAGGCCCAGTTCTAATACGGTGGTTTCACCGATTTGAACTTTGCGGACGTCGCCTTTGGCGATGGTTTCGGTGTTGCCGCTGCCGTTGTCGATGCGGTAGACCACCATCAGGTTGTCATCTGCAACCGTGCCGTGCAGTGAAGCTAGGTAGGCGGATACCGTGTAGTAACGGGGGTAGTCGTTGCGGCTGCCGACGGTAAAGCCCACGGCGGTGGGGGTGTCCAGTTCGCTGTAGGTGTTGATGAGTTCATCCAGCTGGGTGGCCAGGATGGGGACGCTTTCAACATGTTCGCCGGTAACGGGTTCGCCAGGAACGGGTTCTGTGGGTGGCACCGGTGGGTTGGTGTCGCTGACCGGTGGCTTGGTTTCACCTTCAACAGGTGCAGGCGGCAATGGCTCACCGGGGTGTTCATGGTCCGAGGTGCCCCAGCCTAGGGTGACAAAGTTGTGGCATTTAAGCTCGGTGGGTAGCCATTGTTCGGCGCCTTGTGCGCAGCGGAATTGATAGCTATCTGCGGGCAGTGTGAGGGTTACTTCATAGGCTTTGGCGCCTTCTGGGAAGTGTTCGGCTTCGTCGATGCCCTGGGCCACGGTGGGGTGGACTAGGGTTTCGATGCGTTTGCCGCCCAGGTCAAAGGCTTCAAAGCTTGCGGTGCGTTGGCCGAAGTCAACGGTTAGGCCTTCCCAGGTGAGAGCCAGTAAGGCGCCCTCGCCGTCTTCGCCAAAGCTCTGCACGCTCACCAGGTCGTTGGCGGTGCGCAGGCCTTCAGCGGTGAGGAAGTGCAGTTGTTCCACCTCACTGCCGGGTACAAAGGTTTTGCTGCTGGCATCCCAGGTTTGTATGGATTCAGGCGCGCCGGTTTTAATTTGGCTCCAGGAATACTCCAGGGTGTACTCGCCACTGGCGGTTTTGCCTAGGTCGCCGTCAATCCAATGCACGCCTTCATCCAGCACTGCTTTTTCGTTGGCGCTTTCGGGCGCTTTGCCTACAACCTGTGCTTTGCTGACGCATTCCACGGGGCCTTCGGCGGTTTTAACGTAGCGGCGCTCTTCGTTGGTGAAGCTAAATTCACCGGCTTCTGCGTCGAATTCACCTTCGCTTAGGCTGAAGTCTTCTTTGCTGGCCAGGGTGAATGCGGCGTCTTTATCTAGGATCACCCAGATACCTTCGTCGTCATCGCCTTGGTTGCCATCGTCGCTGTGGCGGCGGTGGATGAACACTTGGCTGCCCATCTGTTTGCTGTCTACCCAGAAGACTTCTTCTTGCAGGTCGGCAACACAGCTTTGGCCGCTGGCGTCGGGCACTTGGCTGTCGGCTTCGGGGGTGATGGTGACGAGGTAGGTGCCTTCCATGTCGAGGCTGCCACCTGCGGCGCTGCCGTCGAGGGTGCAGGCGTCACCGAGGCCGTCGCTGTCGCTGTCGGCTTGGTCGCTGTTGCTCACCACCAGGCAGTTGTCGTCCCAGTCGGCAATGCCATCGCCGTCATGGTCCATCACCATCGGTGGGGTAGGTTCGCCTTCTTCGTCGCTGTCTTTAATGCCGTCGTTATCGTCGTCTTCGTCTTCACTGTCGGAAGTGCCGTCGCCGTCGTCGTCTTCATCGGCGTTGTTGCCAATTTTATCGCCGTCGGTGTCGGTGCTTTCTTTAGGGTCGAGCGGGAAGGCGTCTTTGTCGTCGGGGGTGCCGTCTTGGTCGCTATCCAGCGGTTTGTTTGGGCTGAAGTGCTCGGGGTCTTCGCTGTCTTTGATGCCGTCGTTGTCGTCGTCATCGTCCAGGCTGTCGAGGATACCGTCGTGGTCGTAGTCGCCGTCCACCACGCCGTTGCCTTGCAGGCCGCGCAGGTAAGCGGTGATGTTCAGCGCGCAGGTTTGATCACACACCATTGGCGCTTCTGGTTTGTTGATGTGTGGGCCGATGAAGGCTTCTAACACCAATTTTTTGTCCTGCCAGGGGTAGGTGCTTTGCAGTGGGAACAGGGCTGGGGCTAAACCGCCGCCTTTGCCTTGGCTGCCGTGGCAACTTTCGCAGGTGGTGGCGAAGGCGCCTTCACCCAGCTTGACGTCACCAACGGGCACGGGGCCTGTACCGCCGCCTTCTTTATCTGGCGTGGTGGGACGGGTGTCGGTGGCATCGGGAATGCCGTCGTTGTCGTCGTCTGAGTCGATGTTATCGCCCATGCCGTCGTGGTCGGTATCGGCCTGCTCCTGGCTGTTGTCTGGGAAGCGGTCTTTGTGGTCGCCCACGCCGTCGCCGTCGCGGTCGAACTGCTCGGTGGCGTCATTGGGGAAGGCATCGCGCTCGTCGGTTACACCGTCGCCATCGGCATCCGGTGGCAGGTCGTAGTCGAAGTTCGCTTGTGCTTCTACCAGTGCGGGCATGTTCAAGCCCGCCTCGCGGTGGATACGGCCTTTTGCTTGATAGTGGCCGATGCGCAGGATGGGTTTGCCGCTGGCGCTGTCGTTGATAACCGCTAAGAACATGCCGTCGTTTTCATCCGCACCGAAGGTGTTGCGCAGGTATTCGGGCATTTTGATCATCAGCAATTGCTGGCCATTGGCCTCGTAGGGCTGAGTGATTTCCCAGCTGCCTTTCACTGCTTCATCCAGGGCGGTTTTTAGCGGTATGAATTGAAGGCCGCTTGCGTCGTACTTCTGCACGAAGAAGCTCACCTGGCCGGTGGCGCCAAGGCCTGCTTCATCGCTGCCTTGGATATAGGCATACACCTCACCCATCGGGCTGTGGCTCATCCAAATACCCTGGCCGTGTTCGCTCATCACACTGCCTTCAGGGTGAATCATGTCGGCAAAGGTGGTGGCGAAGGTGGGCGTGCTTTGGATCATGGATGCGTTAGTGGCATCGGTTGGCAAAGGCGTTTTACCGCTGCCGTCGATCATGGCATCGCCGCCGGTGGGGGGCGGAAGCTCCTCGCCAACTGGCGGTAAGTCGCCGCCAGCAGCCGGGCCGCTCCAGCCCAACACTAAACCGTTGTCGCAGGCCAATTCACCTAAGGGCATCTCACCGCAATCCACGCTGTAAGTGTCCATCAGGCTCATCGCCTCAATGGCCAGCACCGAACCGCGTGTGAACAGGGCATCAGCGTCTTTTAAGCCCGCTTCCACCCATACTTTATCCACCAAGCTGTCCATTGCGTGGTTGGCGGCGGGGGTTTTGAAGGTGTGAACGTTCCACTGCTCCAGCACGTTGCCTGGGCATCGGCTTGTTGGAAGGTAACACCGGCATCGGTCACCTTGATGGTGCCTTCGTCTTCAGCTTGCACCCAACCGGAAACCGTCAACCGGAAGTCGCCTGAGTCTTCAGAGCCTTTTTCTTCCGCCCAGCTGCCCGCTGCGGCATCCCAGAAATGGCTTTGGTCGCCCAGTGTATTGATGGTGGAGTAACCAAAATTCAGCTCATCACCTTGGTATTGTTGGTTCCACTGGCGCTGGCCGAAGGTGGTAACAAAGCCACCATCCAAGCCTTCAGCATCTAAGGTTTCCGCGCTGTTGGAGGCACCCATTGGGTTGAACAACACGGCAAAGCTGGTTTTGCAGGTAAGCAGAGTTTCGCTGCTGCCTGCACTGTTGCGCACCAGGCTCAGCTCTTCCACCGCCGCGCCTTTCACTTGTCCAGCTCCTTCACCGCTGCCGGTGTTGAGGGTGCCGTTGAAGGTCAAGCGGCTGCGCAGGAATATTCCATCCTGCATGGCCTGTTCATGGCGCTGTTCAAAATTAAACTGGCCGAAGGTGTTGATGCGGGCGGGAATGCCTTGGCTGAGCTGGAATTTTTTATCCTGGCCCACCAAGCGCAACTCGGCGTCTTTTTGTTGGATGTAAAACACTTGGGAATTTAAGTCGCCCGCATCGTCGCCACACAGCTCAGATACTTTTAGTTCCGCCACTTCCGAGCCGGGTTTGAGCACTTTGTTTTGCTCGGTGACTTTGGTGTCCAGCAGATAAAAACCGGAGAGTTTAGGCGGGTTGTCGCACAAGTTACCCAGGCCGTCTTCATCGCTATCGGTTTGGTCGGAGTTGGGCACCAGTGGGCAGTTGTCCTGCTTATCCTGCACCGAGTCGCGGTCGGTATCGCGCTCGTTCGGGTTAGTGCCCTCTTCCGCTTCCAACAAATCACTCAAGCCATCGCCGTCGTCGTCTGGGTCTTGGTTGTTGCCCAGCTTATCGCCGTCGGTGTCTTTAGATTCTTTGGCGTCGAAGGGGAAGGCATCTTGGAAGTCTTTCACGCCGTCGCCGTCGTCGTCCTCGTCACACACATCGCCCTTGCCGTCTTTGTCGAAATCCACTTGTGGGCCAGGTACGGCGGGGCAGTTGTCTACTTTATCGCCAAAGCCGTCTTTGTCGGTATCGGCGGATTCCTCAGCATTGCGTGGGAAGCGGTCCAGTAAATCGCTAACGCCGTCGTTATCGTCGTCCTCATCACCGCGATCACCCTTGCCGTCTTTATCTAAGTCAAACTGCTCTTCTTTATTTACCGGGAAGGCGTCGTCGGCATCGGGCACGCCGTCGTTATCGTCGTCCAAGTCAGTTTTTAAACCGCCCTCATCGGCCAGGCCGTCTTTGTCGGTATCAACAAATTTCACTTCAGGCTTGCTGGCATCGTTGTCGTCTGTGTCTTGGCCTTTTAACCAGCCATCGCCATCGTTATCCACACTGGATTTAATCGTGGCATCAAACGGCGCCGGGTCATCTTGGTTCGGCACGCTGTCGCCATCGGCATCCGCATCACAGGCATCGCCCATACCGTCTTTATCGGTATCGGTTTGGTTTTTGTTGGGCACAAATTTACAGTTGTCTTTGTTGTTGCCCACGCCGTCAAAATCGGTATCCAAGGACTCTGTTTTGTCTGCGGGGAAGGCGTCTTTACCATCGCGCACGCCGTCGCCATCGGTATCGGCCTTGGTTTTATCCGGGTCGATATTATCCGCCAGGTCATCACCATCGGCGTCGGAGTCTTTGTTATCACCCACGCCATCGCGGTCTAAGTCATTGGTTTCAGTGGCATCAAACGGGAAGGCATCGGGCTTGGCGGCACGGTTTTCTTTGTTGTTTGGCTCGTTGTCACCGCCGGTATTGTTCGGCGTACCGTCACCGTCAATGTCATCGTCTAAATTATCGCCAGCGCCATCGCCATCGGTATCTTTGGACGAACGACGGTCCAGCGGCAGCGCATCATCCACATCCGCCACGCCATCGTTGTCATCATCTTCATCATATAAATCCGCTACACCGTCTTTATCGGTATCGCCAAACGGCACACCGGGCACCTGCGCGTTTTCATCGTTAGGGTCTTGGCCGTTGGGCCAGCCATCGCCATCTTGGTCGTCGCGGTTGCTTTTAGTGGGGTCGATGGGGAAGGCGTCTTTGGCATCCAGCACACCATCGTTATCGTCATCTGGGTCCAGGTTATCGCCGATTTTATCCTTGTCTGTATCGGTGGTTTCCGCCGCATTTTCAGGGAAGGCATCCTGCTCATCGCCCACGCCATCGCCGTCGTCATCCGCATCGGCATTGTTGCCCACGCCATCTTTGTCGGTGTCTTTGCTCTCCGCCGCATCATTGGGGAAGGCATCATCGGCGTTGAGCACACCGTCGCCGTCTTTATCCGTATTCACCACCGCCGCAATCACCTCGGTCACAATCTGGCCGTTGGTGAGGTTATCTGTATTGCTCGTTGTGCCAGTATCTTTGGCTTCCGATGCCAGCAGATTTTGAATATCACTAACCCGCACATTGGTGCCGGGGATCATCAAACTGCCTGGGTCGGTCTCTACAATCACCGCCGCCTGGTCAGAGTTGTACGCCGTTAAGGCCTGGCCACCGGCATCTTTACCGTCAATTTGGCCGTCACCTAAATCCGCCGCAAGGCTCTGCAACACATCACTGGAATTCGTACCGTCGGAATTCTGCTGAATCGCATGAATAATACTGGCCGCACCGGCCACCGCCGCACGGTAAGCGGCCACATCTTTCAGCTCACCGGCTGTATCCGTCGCATTCGTCACTAAGGGCGGGGTATCAAATATATTCAACTCCGACGACATGCCCATACCCAAAGCCGACACCACCTTGGTGGCCGACTCGCCCAGCTTTTTCATCAGCTCTTCAGGGCTGGCATTATCCGCCGTCACGCTCGCCGCCAAACCAACCGCCATAGTGGTCAGTGGCGTGGCATACACAGGCTTGGCCGCACCATCCTTAGTCACAATCGTGCGCACCTCACCAATCACAGGCTTAGCCTTGGTGTTTAAATCAATGGTGGCGTCCGTGGAGGTAATCACAATCAAAAACGGCCCATCCTCGCCCGCCGGAATCGCTAAATCTTGAAACAAAGCCTCCGCATCGGTAACACCCTCATCCAACAACAAACCATCCAACTTAGGCTTGGAAGGATCCATGCGGAACACCTGCACCTTCGCATGAGCCATAGGCCCATCAATCGCAGCACCTTTTAAGGCGATACCGGAAGAACTGGAACTGCTGGAAGAGCTTGAGCTGCTCGATGAACTAGAAGACGAACTGGAACTGCTCGAAGAACTAGAGCTGCTAGAGGAACTTGAACTGCTGCTGGAGCTGGACCCACCCCCGTTATTTACAGGGTTGGAACCGGAATTAGATTTCCCGCAACCCACTGTTGCGAGCAAGGAAGCGAGGAGCGGAATCATCGCCAAGCCGGTTGCGGCTTTACCTAGAGTTTGCCATTTAGAATTTCTTTTCATAGAGTCTTCCACCGTTTCATTGAGAGTCTTCCACCGTTTTGAGTCTTCTGTTTATCTATTCAAAATGCACAGTTTTTCACCTGTACACCTAACACCCTGTGGAGTATAGACACGCCATTTGCGCCGACTTAACCCGCTAATGGACACACAACGAGGTAGTAGAAGATAAAAAAAACGATAAAATTTTTACTATATTTTTTTGCTCGCAACCCCTATCGCAGCGCAACAAAAAGAAATTAAAAAGTCACATAAAAAACAGTTAAAAACCAAAAACTGACACAACCCAACCCACACCAACCCCCCTATATATAAGCCGTCAAAAATACCACAACCAAAAAATGACCCATGCGCCAAACCCTGCGGATAGAATTTTTTGCAGTAAAAAATAATTTGTGTTGTTTTTTTGGAATAGTAAAAAAATCTGTAACTATTCAGCCTGTATCCGTGCGGTACATTAATTGTAGGTTGGGCAGTAATGCCCAGTGTCTTCGATAAAAAATGGTCGCAATGCGCCGCCTTGAAATATCGGCGCGCTGGAGCGGGATGTGTTGTGTTGGGCATTACTCCCCAACCTACTGGCTAGGATCATCCAACGAGGCGCGATGAATCTCGCCCCTACAGGGTGAAATATTTAACACGCTGAATAGTTACTTTTAGGTTTAAGTAAAAATACCGCTAGGGTGTAGGTTAGGCAGTAATGCCCAACGCAGCAGTGTCTTCGATAAAAAATGGTCGGAATGCGGCGCCTTGAAATATCGGCGTACTGGGGCGGGATGTGTTGTGTTGGGCATTACTGCCCAACCTGTGGTTATTTAATTTTACGCAGTGAACGTTTGCGCAAAACAACCACGCTTAAGCCGAACAGCATTAATATCCAAGACGAAGGCTCGGGCACTGAGGTGGGTAGTTGAGTAAAGCTTGCGGATAAGTAATAACCTTTGGATTGTTGGCTGCCAATGGAAACGGATGTAGATGCGGGTGTGTTGTACCCAGAAACACCATTTAAAACCAATGTATAGGCATTGCCGCCCAGGGTGAAAAAATTGGGGCTGGGTTGGTTGAATATTTCTACTAACGCAGAACCTGATGCACCCGTGGTGCGGTCAAACAAATAGCTAAATGTTTTGGATTCGCTGGCGGCGCCATCGACCGAAAGATTAACGTTAAAATTCAGATAGGCTTTGTCGAGATCGTTACCGGAAACAAATTTATTGGCTTGGGTGAATTTGCCAATAATAAAGGCTTGTTCGGTATTAAATTGCCCGCTAGCGGGGCTGTAAAACGTGTAGTTGCTTTGAGCCGAACCCGCGCCCCAAACCACTTTGGTTTCCCCCGGCTCATGGCCGATGCTACTCACGGTGGCAGCTGCGCCATTGGTGAGCACGGCGTCACTCCAGTTGGCCACGATGTTGTTGATTTTGATGACGCTCGCCTGTGCGCTGGTGGCGGCTAGTAAGCAAATGCTGGCGATGAGTATTCTTGATTTTGTACCCATAAATACAGTCCTGAATGAATAGTCGACGATCTAATAACTTAGGTTTTTAGGTGGGAACTGCGCTTCGGCTTGATGTGCGCAAAGTGAGCGGGGGGATTCTCTTGGGGGCGCGTGTTGATGTCAATCTTGGCGCTGTGGGGCTGTGAGGTGAGTCTAATACTTTAAACCTAGAAACCTCAGTTGAACGCCCAAAAGCTGTGTAAGGTATTGGGCGCTCAACTGAGGTTTTTAGGTTAAAAGGTTTGTAGCCATGACAGGGGCCTCTATCCACACATAAGTCCACACATCCCAGCAGACAAGCCAATAAGTCACTCAAGCGCCCTGTTAGCCTATTTAATCCACTGCGACAGCATCGCAAGCTTCGCTGGATCCTGGTCCACAAACCGCACCATCACGCGCACTTGGTTGCTTTGGGGGTTGGGGCTGGCGGCGGCTAGGGAGTGGATGTAGACGTTCAAACGCGCCAGCACTTCAGCCTGGGCGGCGTTCGCGCCTTCGGCACGCAAAATATCCAGTGCGGCCACTTCAAACAACTGCGGCAAGGTTTCCGTGCGCTCGATGATGCCGCTCATGGCCTGAAGGGAAATTTCTTTCACCTCACACGCAAACGTCTGTTTTGCCAAGCGCAAAAACGCTTGCAGCGGTGGTTTTGCGGCGGTATTGGGCGCGGGTTTGGCGAACGCCGCAGCCGCCGCAGGCGAGTTTACCGGTTTGCTGGTGGCGGGCGTTGCCGGTTTGGATACTGTGGCGCCGGTAAGTACTTCAAGGGAGCTGAACACGCCGCTGGGTTTGGCCGCGACTTTGGGGGTGACGCCTAAACGGACGAGCTGTTTTTGCACTTTGCGGCTGAGTTCTTCCGCTGTGAAGGGTTTGCTGATGTAGTCGCTTACCCCCGCTTGTACGGCGGCCAGTACATGGTCGCGGTCGCCCCGGCTGGTGATCATGATGAACGGCGTGGCGGCCAGGTGCGCTTGGGCGCGCACCCATGCCAGCAGTTCTGCGCCGGAGACTTCCGGCATCTCCCAGTCGGAGAGGATTAAATCCGGTGTTTTTTGTTTGATGAGCGCCTGGGCGCGGGCGCCATCCATCGCTTCCAGCAGTTCGGCATCCGGCACCATTTGCCGCAGAGCGCGTTTGACGAGGTCGCGAATAAACGTGGCGTCATCTGCGATCAAAATTTTTAAACCCATGTTTTAAATCCTGTTTAGTGCAGCCCAGGCGTTAGGCTCTGCGGGTGAACACCCATTGATCGGCATGGGAGAGTTCTGCATTAAACGCATACCCATCAACGTTAAACGCTTTGAGCGCACAGGCTTGGGTGAGGCGGTTGTTAACAATATAGGCGCACATCTGCCCGCGCGCCTTTTTGGCGTAAAAACTGATGATTTTGTAGCTGTGGCTGGCGGGGTGGTACTCCTTAAATTGCGGTTCGATAATGCGCCCGGCCAGCAGTTTGGGTTTTATCACTTTGAAGTACTCCGCCGAGGCCAGGTTGATCACCTCACCGCTGCCCTCGGTGCGTAAGTCTCGGTTCAAAAGCTCGGTCACTTGCTCCCCCCAAAACTGGTACAAGTCTTTGCCGCGCGGGGTGGCAAGCGCTGTGCCCATCTCCAAACGGTAGGGCAAAATGGCGTCCATTGGCCGCAACAAGCCATACAGGCCAGACAAAATACGCACATGGCCCTGGGCAAAATCCACCGCTTCGGCATCCCAGCTTCTGGCTTGTAAGCCTTGGTACACATCGCCATTAAACGCCCACACCGCCTGGCACACCTGCTGTTTTGGCTGCGGCCAGCGCCAGGTTTGAAAGCGGGTGTAATTCAACAGGGCAAGCTTTTCACTCAAATGCATCAGGCGCGCCACCTCCCCCGGCGCGGCCTGTTTCAGCTGCTCCATCAAGGCCTGGCTGTGCTGCGCCAAGCGAGGTTGGGTGGTTTTGATGGCAAGGGCGGGGGCATCGAAGTTTAAGTCTTTGGCGGGTGAAAGTAGGGCTAGCATGAATGAAGGCGCCTGGGTCAGAGTGAGTTTTAAAACGAATAAGGCATCAGCATAGAAACCTTGGTTGGGCGCCTAGGTGGGCGCCTGGGTTTACAAGGTGGGTGTCTGGGTTTACAAAAAATTCGCTGTGCCCGAAACCCTCAAGGGGCGCCCCCACGAGAATCCTAAAAACCCTACACTTGATCCAGCACATCCTGCCACCAATTCAGCGGCGTGGTGCCGTCGGCGGGGTCGTATACATTGCCGTAAAACCAAGCGCTGGTGTCATCCATAGCATTATTAAGCAGGGTTTCGATGCTGCTAAAACCCAAGCTCACATGCAGGCTGTATATCAGCAAGCGCGGGGTTTCGCTGTCCAGCTCGCCGCCCAGCTGTTCAATTTGTGGCGTCAGCCGCTCCGACAACGCTTGTATGTCCCCCTTGCTCACCACCCGCACCGCCAAGTTGCCGCTGCGCCGCAGAAGTTCAAACTCCCCCTGCTCAGCAAGCTTAATGACATCACCACTGGCGATCCCCTTCACAAACGCGGGCGAGCGCACCAGTTGGCACTCATTCTGCTCGTTCACCTGCACCTGCAAACGCTCCACCACGGGTACGCCATTCGGGCCTATGCCCGCAATAAGTTCGATATGAGAAAGTGCTGACGACATACTCTGTACCTTAGGGAGTGAAGGGGCGGGATTATACTGCGGCTGCCTAATGCGCGGCAGTTCGGTGCGCAACTTAAGGTTTCCAGGTTGAATCGCAGGGTATTTAGGATTACTTTTGCTCGGGTCGCTTAGCGGGCGCCCGTATTTAGAATCATTACGAGGCATCCTTAGAAAATTACGAGGCATCCTTAGAGCGTTACGAGGCATCCTTAGAGAGTTACGAGACATCCTAGAAAATCACGAGACATGCCCATGCAAAACCAAGACATCCACATATCCATCCAAACCCAATACCTCTCCGAGCAATCCGAACCGGCTCAAGAGCGTTTTGTGTTTGCTTACACCATCACCATCGCCAATAAATCCAACCAACCGGCGCAACTCATCAGCCGCCACTGGGTGATTACCGATGGCCGCGACCAGGTGCAAGAGGTGCAGGGTATAGGCGTGGTGGGCCAGCAGCCGAGGTTAGACCCCGGCGCCAGTTACACCTACACCAGCGGTGTGGTGCTGCCCACGGGCATGGGCACCATGACCGGCAGCTATCAAATGCGGCTGGATAATGGCGATGAATTCGATGCCGATATTCCCACCTTCGCACTGCTTCACCCTAAGAGCCTACATTAATGGCGATCTACGCCGTAGGGGATATTCAAGGCTGCTTCGACAGCCTGCGCCGTTTGCTAGACCGCGCCCAGTTCAACCCCGCCTGTGATCAGCTGTGGGTGGCGGGGGATTTGGTGAATCGCGGGCCGGATAGCCTGGGCGCCCTGCGTTTTGTTAAAAACTTAGGCTCTGCCGCCCAACTGGTGTTGGGGAATCACGATTTACACCTGCTCGCCGCCCGCCACGGCCTGCGGGTGATGAACAAAAAAGACACCCTGCAACCGATCCTCGCCGCCGATGACTGCGACGAGCTGCTGCATTGGCTGCGTCAGCAACCTCTGATGCATCAAAACGCGGCTTATGTGATGAGCCACGCGGGCATTCCCCCCGTGTGGACACAGGCCGAAGCCGCAAGCCTTGCCGCTGAGGTGGCCGCTGTGTTGAGCGGCGAGGGCTATTGTGAGTTGTTAGCCAGCATGTACGGCAACCAGCCAGACACCTGGCAGCCGACGCTTACCAGCATGGAGCGGCTGCGCTTGATCATTAATTATTTTACCCGTATGCGTTTTTGCGCTCGGGATGGCCGCTTGGATCTTAAAACCAAAGAGGGCCCCGGCACCGCTCCGGCAGGTTTTGCGCCCTGGTTCGCCTGGCCCGGCCCGCATTTAGAGCGCCCGGTATTGTTCGGCCACTGGGCCGCACTCCAGGGCATCACCACCAACCCCCGCGCCATCGCGTTGGATACCGGCTGCGTGTGGGGCAATCAGTTGAGTATGCTGCGGCTGAATGATGGGGTTTGGTTTCGTGTGCGGAGTGAGTTGGCTTGAACCTAAAAACCTCTGTTGAATCCCGCGTAGTGGGCGCAATTCATTGCGCCCACTTGTAATCATTCAAACCGTTGGGTAGAGCGTGCGAAACCCAACACAGCACGTACTTGCAACCAGAAAAATATCGGGCGCTGTTGGATTTACATCAACGCAAACCACTATGCTCCGCCCCACCCTTGTTGGGTTTCGCAAGCTCTACCCAACCTACAGTTCGTGCGCACGCGCTGAATAATTACCAACCATGCCCTTCATTTTTAATTCGAACCAATGGCTTACACAGCTTTTGGGCGCTCACCTGAGGTTTTTAGGCTGAGCGGTACGCAGCCACAAAAAACTCCTGGTTGCCGTCCCCGCCCTTAATCGCGCTGGAGAAATAATCGTGCAACCGAAAGCCGTTGTCGCTTAGGGATTGCGTGATCTTGGCCTGCACCTGGGCGTACACCGCCACATCTTTCACCAATCCACCCTTGCCCAAATGCGCAGGCCCGGCTTCAAACTGCGGTTTAACCAGGCTTAACAGCGGGCAGTGGGGCGGCATCAGTTTGGCCAGTTCCGGGTGAATGAGGGTTTGAGAAATAAACGACACATCCATCACCACGCCCGCAAAACCCTCTGGTGCCAGGGCGTGTAGTGTGTGAAGGGGCAGTTGACGGGCGTTGATGCCTTCAAGGCACAGCACGTTAGGGTGATTGCGCAAGGGCGCCGCCAGTTGATCGCGGCCCACTTCAATGCCCACCACCCGGCTTGCGCCCGCGTGCAGCAAGCACTCAGTAAAACCGCCGGTGGATTGGCCCACATCCAACCAGGTGCCCGCAAGGGGCGCCCAACTTAGGTGTGCTAAGGCGCGCTGTAATTTAAGCCCCGCACGGGAGACAAACTGGAGTTCATCCAGGCTGCTTACGCGCAGCTGAGGGGCTTCGGCAAACTGGCTGGCGGGTTTGTTGCACAACTGCCAAGCGCCCTGGGCGAAGACTTCCACGCAGTCGCTGTTGATCAGTTTTTGTGCTTGCGTGCGTGAGCTGGCTATTCCTTGCTGCACCAGGATTTGGTCGAGCCTGGGCATTTACACGTTAAAAGGCGGCATGTTATCGAGCAGCTG
Organism: Pseudomonadota bacterium; assembly: GCA_041179125.1. Taxonomy (GTDB): domain Bacteria; phylum Pseudomonadota; class Gammaproteobacteria; order Pseudomonadales; family Cellvibrionaceae; genus CAMCXE01. Next base: position 14,187 of record JBEGTZ010000286.1, read on the forward strand.
CCGAAGCCCTGCGCCCCAGTAGCGGCGCATTTTAAGGAAGTCTTCATCGTCTCGATCAATACGGCGCTGATGGGTTAAATCGAAGCTGTCGCGCGGGTAAACCAGTACATCCAGGGGCATGTCCACGGTCATGTTACTTTTCATGGTGGAGTCTAACGAGACCAGCGCGCAGTGCAGCGCGGTTTGCAGGGACGTGGTGGGCGCCACGATACGGTCAAGAATAGGCTTGCCGTATTTTTCTTCGCCTATCTGTAAAAAGGGTGTCTCCACACTGGCTTCAACAAAATTGCCCTGCGGGTAGATATGAAACAAGCGCGGGATTTCACCGCGTACCTGGCCGCCCAGCAGCAAATTACAGCTGAAATCCACGCCTTGATAACTGGAGGCTTCGCTGCCTTCGTGAATAAGGCTCACCAATTTTTTGCCCACGCGAGAGGCGATATCAAACATCGACGGCAGTTCAAACAGGCCGTCTGTTTGGCTGTGACACAGGCGACTGAGCATTTCCACAAGGGATTGCGTCGTGGCCAGGTTGCCGGAGCTAAGCAGCACTATGGAGTGCGTGCTGTTGTTGGTGAAGGTAAACAGCTTGCGGTAGGTGGCCACATGGTCCACCCCTGCATTGGTGCGGGTATCGCCCGCGAACACTAAGCCATCATTGAGCTTAATAGCCACACAATAAGTCATGATTTGATCACCTAAATTACCACACGCTTTAATTTTGGCAGATATGCCACAAACTGCGCGGGAGGCTGCGCAGATTACGTCAGCCCAACACAAACTGCCAGCCCTATTCCACCAGCAGTGGATCGGCCTGGGTTAAGCAAGCCACGCGGTTGCGGCCACCATTTTTAGCCAGATAAAGCGCCTCATCCGCCAGTTCAAACACCGCACGCGGCAGGGTGTTTTGGGCGGGAATTAAGCTGCCCACACCGAGGCTAAGCGTAAGTTGCAGGCAGCCTGCGGGGTAACAAAACTCGCTGGCAGCCACTAAGTTACATATCTTCTCCGCCACCACCTTGGCGCCTGCGGCGTCTGAACCAGGCAACAAAAGTGCCATTTCCTCACCACCGGAGCGGAATACGATGTCCGGCGGCTGCCGCACCACATGGCGCAGTAGGCGCGCCAGTTGAATTAAACAATCGTCGCCCACTGCGTGCCCGTAGGTATCGTTAATTTTTTTGAAATGATCGACATCAATAAGCACCAAACTGATAGGCCGATGCTCTCGGGCGGCGCGTCGCACTTCGCTGTCCAGGATGTGATCAAAATGACGGCGGTTAAATAAACCGGTCAGACTATCGGTGATGGTCTCTTTGGAAAGCTCCAAATTGAGCTTGCTCACTTCGTTAAGCGCCGCCTGTAACGCGGCGGTTTTTTCGTTCACCGCCTGGGCCAAACGCTGCGCTTGGGCTTGCTCTTGTTCGATGGCTTTTTCCTGCTGCGTGCGCGCGGCAAACTCATCCGCCAGGCGCACCGTGTAATCGCGCTTCACACGGCTACACACCATAAACGTCAGCAGCACCACCTGAACCAAGCTCGCCCCTTGGTTTAGGCCATAGGCCGATGTGCTATCCGGCAGGGCACCCCACGAATAGAGCAGCATAGCTAAGGTGCCCACTAAAAAACTTACCCAGGCGGCAAAATACAAACCACTGCCCGAGCGGCCACACAGCATCCAATAAACCCCTAGCCCGGAATGAATAACACTGTGTAATACCAACAGGACTAAACCGGCTTGAAGGGCAACCGCCAGCGGCAGCAGTGGGCTTGCCGCCAGCAACATCAGCGCGCACCAAAATACCCCTTGGCAGGCGTAATAGCCGCGCTGGCCGGGGGTTATTCGAAAACAACGCTGCGCAAACCGCGCCGCCAGCGCAATGGCCAGCGCCAAGCTGACAGGCATGGCGAGTGCGTTAAAAGCGGGTAGACTGGGCCATAAATAGGCAAACACCAAACCGCTGTACAGGCCTTCCACCACCGCATAGCCCAGCATCAACACCCCGAACAATCCATAGGTGCTGTCCCTATGCGTCGCCCATAAAAACAGAGCAAAAATGCTCGCAGCTAGAAAAAACCCGTAGTAAAGCCCCTGGATTAATAAATAGTGTTGATCGCTTTGCGCTAGGGCTTCAGGGGATAACAGGTGCAGCGGCACCTGCAATAAACCACGGGTGTCCACCCACAGGTACAGCGTTTGCGGCTCGGCAGATGCCTCAATGGGGAACACAAAATTGCGGTGGGCCACTGGCCGCATGGAAAACGGCAGCCGATCGCCCGTGCTGATCTGCCGCACCAACTGGCCATCACGGGCCTGATAAAAACGCACATAATCTAAATGCGGGTATTCCAACAAGAGCAACTGCGGCGTGCGCAGAGGGCTTATATTAACGCGCAGCCAATGCGCTTGATGGGTGAAGCCGAGGGATAAATTGGCATTGTGTACTGGCGTCCAGCGCTCAGAGGGGAGGCGCAAAATCTCATCGAAGCTTACGCGCTCGTCCGGCAAATGGGCGACTTCCAGTTGCGGTTGGGCAAAGGCCGCCCGGCTCCACAGCACACATAGGAGCAGCAGACACAAACATCTTTTTAGGGCGGTTCCAAAGTCCATGAAAACTCACTTGGCGTGCTGGATTCGGGGCGGCAATATACGCCATTTCAAAGTCCTGCATAGTTCGTGCGCGGCGATAATCTGTTAGCTAAGTCACGTAGTTCAACCTAAAGTTGAATTTCTACTTGCCCGTGAATTTCCTCAGATGGGTCTATATACTGCCGCGCCTTTCCAACCAGGCCATCCAACGAGTGTTTTTATGTCCTTACCCGCTGATATTTTAGAAAAAGCCTTGGGCATCGCACTCATTGCCCACGCAGGCCAAAAGGACAAAGCGGGCGCGCCTTACATCCTGCACCCGCTGCGCCTGATGATGGCCGCAAGCGACCCAGATGCCCAAGTGGCGGCGCTGCTGCACGATGTATTAGAAGACTCAGACCTGACGGTGGACGACCTTAAACAGGCTGGAATTCCCGAGCACATCACCACCACGGTTGAAATTTTAACCCGCCAGCTTGATGAAACCTACGGAGAGTTTATCGAGCGCATCGCCTGTGACGAATTGGCGTGCCGGATAAAAATCCTGGATATACAAGATAACCTCAACTTACAACGGCTTAAATCCGTTAAAAAAGCCGACCTCATGCGCGTAAACGAATACCACCGCGCCTTACAGCACCTCCTTAAGGCCCGCGCTTATGATGAAGACCTGGATGATGCGGATATTCTTTGATGTCAACCTAAAAACCTGTCAACCTAAAAACTCAATTGGATAAGCACAAACAAAGCCGTGTAGACTGCGGCAACTAATACGTTAAAACGTTTTTAGCCCACCACAATATCCATACACCTAACAGCAGGGGAAATTTTATGGCTAAGAGTCAAGATGCAAAAAAAGAGACCAAAAAGAAACCCGAAAAAACCATGAAAGAAAAACGCGACGCCAAAAAAGAGAAAAAATCGGGTAATAAATAGAATAGAAATTTCGCCACGCTGTTTGCGTGCTTAGTGTTTGCGTGCCTAGTGTTTGCGTGCTTGGCCCCGCGCACGCATTATCCAGCCCAGGGGCTGTTCCCATTGGCCAGTTTGCGCAGGTGGAGACAGCCCCTAATTTACCGGCAACTCAAAAGGTGACGCGGGAAGATTATTGCTTCCACATAAATTTGCCTGGCTGGGGTTATCCGCCCAGGCGTAGCGTACAAATTTAGGCGTTTTAATGCGCTCGTCCTTTTCAATAACAACTGTGTTTTTGTTAATTTTAGCCTTGGCCCAAATAAATTTTTTGTCGGCGCCTGCCAGTGCAAAGTGATTTAATTCTTGGCCGAAGCATAAACTCAATGCATCGTTGTTTTTATCAAACCGCACAATAACCTGCGATTTTTTCAGTTTGGCTCGGGTAGCGGCCGGGCTTGCGGCGATTATTTTTTTATTGCCGTAGAATTTTTTTTGCGCCAGCAGTGCCAAGCGTTCGCCTACGGGTTGTTTATGTAATGGATGAATATCATTCCATTCACCCACATCAATGGCCACGGCCATGCCCGTATTTTTTAATTGTGCAGCCTGCAATTGGGCCTGCCGAATTTGCGCCCACTGGCTTTCGCCCGGTTCCGTTTTGGCCTCTAAAAAATTGGGCAGTTGCACATATAAAAAAGGCAAATCGGCGCGGTTAAAATGTGTGCGCCAATCATTAATTAAATCAGGAAATAGTGTGAAGTATTCTTCCGCACGCTTAACGTTAGATTCGCCCTGGTACCACAACACCCCTTTTATGGCTGTTTTTAATGCCGGTGCTAATTTGGCATTAAATAAACTCCCCGGTTGATAGTGAATAGTGGTGGTGGTTGGGTAAGCGGCGGCATCGGCGCCGATTTTATAATGCCAGGTGCCGGATAAATCTATTGTTTCAGTGCCTAAATGTAATGCGTACTGTTTGTCTTTTACCCAGGCAGGCTCTTGTGATGTGCTGGTGAGGCGAACGGTAATATTATTGTTGCCCGCTTTTAACACACCAGGTTTAAGCGCATAAATACGCGGTGGGTAACGGTAGCCAGTTTGCCCTACCAGCTGGCCATTAATATAAACGTCATCGCTGTCTACTAATACGCCCAGCCACAGGTGCGCAGGTTTTTGTGTTTGTGCTTCGCCAAGTACGATATTTTTTTTAAGCCAGGCGACGCCATTTTTAAAATCAATACCTTGGTCTTTCCATATACCCGGAACGGTGAGTGTGGGCCAGGTATTAAATTCTGTATCAGCACTACTCCACGCAGGCTTGGCTTGTGTTCCTAAATCTTCGGCATTAAGTTTGGTGTGCCAGGCGTCTTTATTGGTTTTATCCTGCGCTTGGGTTTTTTGTAAAAGGGTGTCATCCGTGAATTTTTTATACTGGGCCAAATGGTGCGGGTAATGCTCCAACGCTTCTGTACTCATCCAGGCTTCTGCTGGCGAGCCACCTACAGCAACAACAATAATACCCACGGGCACATTTAATTGCGTGTGTAGTGTGCGCGCAAAGAAAAACCCAACGGCGGAAAAATCCGCCAGGTTATCAGGCGTGGCTGTTTTCCATTCGCCTTGAGGGAAATCCCATTGCGGGCCTTTAAATGAATAGGCCACAGGCACGCGAAACTCCCGTATTTGCGGCAGTTGTGTGTTGGAAATTAAATTCGGATAACGCGGGGAAACCCGTTGTAAGTTGGTTTCCATATTCGATTGCCCCGCCGCCAGCCACACTTCACCGGTTACTACATTTTTAACCTGTAGGTGGTTTTTACCCTGGATGGAAATATCGAATGTTTTATTGCCCGGCAAGGCTTTAAAATTCGCGGACCAGATGCCTTTTACTGTGTTAACGCTGCGAGTTTCTTCGCCTAGCGTAATAGTGACTTGCTCACCTTCATCCGCCCAACCCCAAATATGAATGGGTTTATCGCGCTGAATAACCAAACCGTCGGATATTAAACGGGGCAGTTTTACATCGGCATAGCTGGGTGTATTTAATGCCAAGCCGAATAAAATAATTAAAGCCAAACTGCACAGCGTTGACGGTGAAAAATTGAGGCGGCATAAATGCATTGAGTTTTGGCCCTGCGTGAAGGTTATTTGAAACTCCTAAATTCTTAGCGCCAGGCGCAGAATGTGAGAATTTTTTAGTGTTTATTCTTCTGAATTCTCGCCATCTAAGATTTCGTCTGCGCGAATATAAATTTTATAATTTTCTTTGTAGTCTTTAAGGTTGTCGCGCAGTAATTCGCGGTAATGTTCGGTTAAATGCAGCTGTGCCGGGTCCATTTCTTCGATGAATTCATTGCGGTCTAACGAGGCGCTGGCGACTACAAATGCATTAAAGCGTGCGGCGGCGTTGAGCAGTGCTGCACTGACTGCGCCGGGTTCCATATCTTCACAGGCGTTGTTAGCGTGTTCTATAAAGTGGTCCACGAGATCCCAAAATTGGGTTTCTTTTTTTGTGTTTGTGTCTGGCATGGGGCGCCTTATGCTATGAATTTGTGGGCTTATTTTTATAAATATTAAACCGCTTCCGGTGTGTCGGTATCAACTTCACCGCTTTCAAGCCCTGCACGGGCGTGTTTGGCGAGCTGAATAAAACGCTGTTTAAAATGTTCCATGCTGTCTATGTCTAATTCTTCTAAATCCAGCAGCGCGTTGTGCGCACCTTGGGTGGCGCGGATGAGTTCGTCTAATTTTAATTGAATGGCCTCGGTGTCGCGGTTTTGGGTGTTTTGAATTAAAAATACCATTAAAAAAGTGATGATGGTGGTGCCGGTATTAATCACCAATTGCCAGGTGTCGCTAAAATGAAATAACGGCCCGGTAATTAACCACACCAGGATAACGCCAACCGCGAGGGCAAACGTGGGCGGTTTGCCGCAAAGGCTGGCGGTGTGTTTAGCAAATGCGCTGTACCAACTTTCTTTTTGCATGGGCTTCTCGCTTTAATCAAGCTTGCTTTCAAAAACCAACCGTTTTTTAGCGCAGTTAGGGCGCTTGTAATACATCCTGCAACCACTTGCCCACCGCTGGGCAGTTTTCACTCATGTGCAGGTGGTGCCCGCCGGGTAAGTGGGTTTGTTGGATGTTGGTTTGGGTGCTGAGCCAAGCTTGTACTTCGGCGTGTTGCACAATAATGCCGCCTTCGCCAATGAGCAGGTGTACGGGCTGTTTAATTCGGGCAAAAAACGCGTTGAGCTGGGCGAGGGTAAAACGCACCTCGGAGTTGGCCAGTAATTTGTAGTCGTACGCCCAGGTGTAGCCGCCTTCAAAGGGTTCTACACCGCGCGCGGCGAGGGCTTGGGCATCGGCCAGGGCGACGGGGAATTTACCCTCCACCCGCGTGGTGATGGCGGCGTTTAGGCTGGGGTGGATGGATTGGTGCCGGGCGGCCTGGGTTTTTAAGCTCAAATAAGCGCTGGCTAATAGCTCTGGGGCTTCGTCGTCGCGGCTGATAAAGGTGGCAATACCTTCAATAAGCGCCAGGTGTTCAATGCGTTCGGGGAAGGTGCCACAGGCTAAGGCTGCGATGACGGCGCCGCGTGAATGCCCCACTAAACTGAAGGTGTCCCAGCCTAGGGCATCGGCGGCGGCGAATACTTCGGTGACATCCTGCCAGATGTTGTAAGCGCCAAAATGCGCTCGGTGGTCGCTTTTGCCTTGCCCCGCCAAGTCCAAACATACCCAGTGGTAGTCTAAAAGTTGCGGCGCTAAAAAGTCGAAACTGGCGGCGTTGTCCAGCCAGCCGTGTAGGGCGAGTATTTTTTTGCCTGCCGGGTTGCCCCAATGTTTGGCGGCGAAATGCATTTCACCAATGATTAATTCACATTCGATGGGGTGCATAGGGTTCCTAATTGTGAGGCTGTGTGGCTAATTTGGGCGCCGTGTGGCTAATTTGGGCGTGGCTTAGGGCTGCTCGCAACTGAGCACTTGGCCTTGGCCAAAGCCCACTAAGGGCAGCTCGATATGGACAAGGGCGCTGGTACCTAAGCGGTAGCGCCCCGGTTCTGTGGCACAGAGTTTAGACACAACTTCGCCCACCAGTGGTTGGTGGCTGATCAATAACACCTGCGAACCTTGAGATTGCTCCAGCAGCGGGATAATCCCTTGCACGGGGCTTTCGGGGGTGAGGGCTTCGGTGGTTTGAATCTGGGCGCTGGCGGGCAGCAGGTGGGCGATGTGTTGCAGGGTTTGCTGGGTGCGCACGTAGGGGCTCACCCAAACCTGGCTGATGCCAGCCAGTGCGCCTAAGTGCCGCCCGGCTATCTGAGCCAACTGTAACTTGCCCGCTTCGGTAAGGGTGCGGGCAAAATCCGTAGCGGCGTGCGGGTGAGCCTCCGCGTGGCGCAGAATGAACAGTTGCACGGGTTATAGCGTATCAGTAGAGGGTGGCGCAGGTTCGGGGGCGTCATCCTGGCAGGAGGGCCAGTCGGAAAAGGGGAAAGGTTTGGCTTCGCTGTTATAGGTTAAAAACAACAATGCTTGGTGAATATAACGCGATAAACACCGGCCAAAATGGCGCAGGTTGGTGTTATCCGTGCCGGTGACTAGGGCGAAGATAAACTGCACCCCCACCACCACCCACATCACAAACGCGGCTACTTGCAAGCACACGGCAAACAACAGCATGTAAATCAAACGCATCCAATGGGTGGGCGAGAGCAGGTTACTTTTAATTTGTTGGTTATCCACAGCGAGTTCCTCGGGTGTTGGGGCGCATTATTAACGCAGTTATTTATCGGTACGTCTAGTTGTAGTTGGTAGTTGTAGTGGGTAGTTATAGTGGGTTGTGGGGGTGTTTGCCGAATGGGCGGAGTTTATGTCTGTTTGCGACTGTTCAGCATGGTTTCCAGTTTCGAGCCTGCCGGAGATCTCATCCTAAAAACCTCAGTTGGATCACCCCAGGCGCGATGAACCGCGCCCCTACATGGTGAGCGCAGTTCGGACATTTAATTTAATACGCTGAGCAGTCACGATTTATTTTTTCTGTTTGGCTTTTTTCAGTTCATTTTTAGCTGCATTCAACATGTATTCCTTGAAGAATTTACCCTGTTCTGTGGGGGTGAAATTCCAGTCGCTAATCATTTGCGGCGGCCAGTCTGGGTCGAAGCACCAGATGGCGTAGGACATGCCTTTTTTCTCTAAATACTGGCCGATAATCGGGCCATAGCTGCCGTCGTTAATCACCGGGACGTGGGCGCCTTTTTCGCCTTCGCGCATCCAGCCCAGTTCGGTGGCCATGATGGGGTAGGTGTCGGCCAGATAACCCCATTGTTTTTCCCAGGTTTCAGCTAAGGGGGCGTCTTTGACTTTTTGTGGGTAGGGGTGGATGGCGTAGGCCACTTGTTCGCGCTGGATGGGGGCGTCTTTGACTTTGGAGAGGTCGTAAGCCCAGTTAAAACCGGCCACCAGGGAGATGATATTTTTGTCGTGGGCTTGGATGATGGATATGAGTTCTTCGTTGAAGTGTTTCCACTCATTCCAGTCCACCTCGCCCAGTTTGCCGCTGTTGATGGTGGGCTCGTTGAACAGTTCGTATACCGCGATGGTGGGAATGCCCGCGTAACGGCTGGCGATGGTGCGCCAGAATTCGCGGGTTTCTTGCGGGCTGGTGACGTACATGGGGTGGAAATACAGGTCTTTGGTGATGTTGCCCATGCTGTGCCAGTCGACAATTAAATACAGGTTAAGCTCGTTAGCCCAGATGACGGCTTGGTCGATGAGTTTTAAATATTCCGCAGCGCCCCGGCTGCGCCAGGCGGTGGGGTGGATGGGCAGGCGCACCAGGTTGGCGCCGAAGGACTGGGCGCCTGCGAAGACTTTTTTGTCCCAGCGGCCCTGTTTTGCGAGTTTGTCTGGGTCGCCAATGTTGACGCCGCGCAGTACAACGGTGTTGCCTGCGTTGTCTACCAGGTGTTTGCCTTGGACTTTGATTTCACTTTGTTGGTTGAGCAGCTGTTTGGCGTCGAAGCCTTGTGGGTAGGGTTCGTTCCACCATTCGCCGCTTTTGAGTTCCGCCTGCACGGTGGCTTTGGGGTCGTAGGCGTTGGCGGTTAGGCTAAGCAGTGCGCCTAAACATGCGGCGGTTAGGACGGGGTAGGACATGGATGCTCCAGGTGTGCGTTGGGGGGGCGTTAGGATAACGCCTAAAAGCTTAGTTGGGTGGTTAACTAATGTTTGAATTTGCACCGTTTTTTTTGAACGGCTCTACGGAAAAAGGCGTCAACTTTAAAATCCTTAATTTAAACAAGGCTTTTAAAGTTGTCGATGGAGCACATTTTACGGGTGCTTTAATTAGCTGAGGATGGCAAGCCCCGTGTGTATTTGGGCAACAGCAATAGGCGCCCCTTTAGGATGCTCCTTCAACCAATCCCAACGCCTTTATCCTAGAAACTCAGTTGAGCGCCCAAAAGCTGTGTAAGCCATTGGTGTAGATAGTGAAAATTAAAAATGAAGGGCAACCTTATTGGTTGTTCGAAATTTTTAACTTTTGCTAGATGCTGCCTGAGGGGTTGCGCAGACGTGGGTGATTCAACTGAGGTTTCTAGGATTATCACCCCAGGTGCGATGAGTCGAAGTCCTACAGGGTGCAAGGGTGCTGACGTTTAATCTGTTGGGATTGGCGCCCTTAAAGCGCGCTTGCCTTTTTATTATTGTGCGAAGCGGTTCCGCTTAGAATTCTGGTTTTTATTGATTCCTGTGTTATACATCTTCAGTTCCCAAAACCCTTGTTGGCCATACTACAGCGCGTTGAGCGAGATGCGCTGCCACTCCCACAGTATTCGAGCATAAAAATAATAAGAACTCGACGCTGATAAGGTTTTTTAGGTTGAACACTGCCCTGCTGTTGTTTTTGGCATGGGTGGGTTTTCACATTTATTAAGATATGCCATCTGGCGCCGCAGGGCGGCTGGGTTTTTTGCGCCTTGCGTTTTATCTATTGTTTCCTTTTTGTTGCAAATAGGTGTTCCTAATTTGCAGTCCTTATGTTGTCCCTATGTTTCGCTCCTTACAGGATAATAATTATGCATATTCGATATTTTTTTATGGCGCTGATGTTGAGCGCGCAGTCTGTTTTAGCTGAGCCTGGCCGCAGTAGTTACGATGTTAATAACAATGGCCTGATTGAAATTAATGACTTGGCGGATTTAGATGAAATCCGCCGCAATTTGGAGGGTAAAAGCCTGTATGGCAGCAGTGCCGGTTGCCCGGCCAGTGGTTGTAGGGGGTTTGAGTTAACCTCGGATTTGGACTTTGACACGAATAAAAACGGCTTTGCAGACATTGCCGATGCCTTTTGGAATAACGGCGAGGGTTGGCTGCCGTTGGGGGCAGGAGTGGGGCCGTTTACGGCGGTTTTTGATGGCCGTGGCCATAGCATTCGTAATTTCTATATCAATATAAAAAAGGCCCCGGCCAGTGTGTTTCCTGTGGGGCTTTTTTCTACGCTTAAGAATGCGCAGGTTAGCCATTTGGTGATAGGCGGTTCAACCCAGGTGGTGTGCGTGGTGAATACCTGTGCGGACATGGGGTTATTGGCCGGTTCTGCTGCTGACTCTTCCTTTAGTGAGATTGCCCTGCAAGGCTACTTAAAGGGGGGGCAGTGGATGGGCGGCTTGGCGGGGGTTGCCCTCAACAGCCAATTTAATGCTATTGCCTTAGCCATTAATGGGGTGGGGGACTGGTACATGCTCAATGGTGTGGCCGGTGATGCCGACGCTAAAACCGTTATGAGTAATGTGGCTTTTTTTGGCCGCTTGCAGGAGGACGGGTCTTTTTTTGACCAGATTGGGCTTGCCCAGTTTAAGTCGAACGCCTCAACCAGTATTGGCCACTTTACGTTGCTGAACCTTCCCAGCACTAATTCACCTCTGAGAATGCAGCCTAAGCTGCTTTATTTTGCTGAAGCCGAGGTGAACCCGCCGTTTAGTTTGGCGGAGTTAACCTGCCCAACGGCTGCCAACGATACGGCCTGTAGTGCGCGCCCGCTCTATACCGATTGGGACAAGCAGGTGGACGCCAAGGGCCAGCCCTATTGGGATTTTGGTACTGAGCAGCAATTGCCGGGGCTGCGTTTGTTGGGCCGGGTGTATCGGGATTCGGACAAAGATGGCCTTTGGGACGATGAAGATGCCTTCCCGCTGCACGAATATTTCAGCCTTGATACCGACGGCGATGGCGCCCCTGATGGCTTGACCCAAAACGGTATATCTAAGGATTTAATCAATGTGTGTGATAACGATTGCGTGCTGCAATCGGGCCTGCTGATAGATGCTTTCCCCAACCAAGCGGCTGTTTCGCAGGATGCGGATGGCGATGGTTTGGCGGATCGTTGGAACCCTTCTTGTGATGCCGCTTGCCAGCAGGCGTCTGCTGTGAGCCTAGACCGCTTCCCCAATGATGCGGATAACGATGGACTCAGTGACGGGCAGGATTCCGACGATAACGGCGATGGCGAGGTGGATGCGGACCGCGATTCCAACGGTTTAATTGAAATTAGCAGCCTGGCGCAGTTGCGCGCTGTGGCGTTTAACTCTGCCGGTACGGGCCGCACACCCACGGCGGTGAGCGCACCTGACTCCAGCGGTTGCCCCAGGGTTTATCTGTCTCGGCGTTATCAGCCGCGGTGCCACGGGTATGAACTCACACAGGATTTAGACTTTGACACTAACCACTCAGGCCAGGCGGATGCGGGGGATGAGTTTTGGAATGATGGGCAGGGTTGGGAGCCTATAGCGCTTAGCACCGAGTTTGATGGCCGGGGTTTTTCCATTCTTAACCTGATGGTTAACCGGAAGGAGGGGAACGTGGGTTTGTTTAGCCATTTGCACGGCTCAGAAACCCGTGATGCTTTTGTGCATCGGCTGGTGCTGCGCGGCCCACAAACATCGGTGAGCGGGCATTCGGTGGGCGGGCCTGGGGCCAATAGTGTGGGGCTGTTAGCGGGCTACGCAGGCTATGCGCGCATTGAAGAGGTTGCCGTAAGTGGCCGGGTGGTGAGCAATGGGGACGGAACACCTGTGGGCGGCCTGCTGGGCACTGCGGCACACACTAAAATGAAGGCGATTGCGGCGGCGGTTTCCGTGCGTGGTTTGGGTTGGCGCTTTGGTGCTTTAGTGGGGTCTAGCGAGTATATATCTACCCTGCATACCAGTTTTGTAACAGGCCAGATGTCCTCCCCTCGCCCCTTGGTTGTGGCTGATTTTTATGAGCTCGCCAGTTTAATTAACGCCAATGGCGAAGAGCCCAGCGTGGTAAACAGCTTTAGCAGTGTGGCGGAAGCCAACACGGGGCTTTTTGTGGCCGCCCAAGGTGTGGATTACTCGGGCCTGCGAGCCGGTTATGCGGGCATGAAAAACAGCTATTTTGTGCGCTCGGCCTTGCCCTTTAAGTGGGGCGGCGCATTCACCAACTACACGCTGGAGGAACTAAGTTGCCCCACACGCCCAAGCGATAGCGCCTGCAAGGGGTATTTGCTCTTCCCCGGTTGGAATAAAGACACCGACGCCCAAGGCCGCATTTATTGGGATATGGGCACCAATCAACAACTGCCCGGCCTGCGGATGTTTGGCCGCTTATTCCGCGATTCCGACGGCGATGGCAGCTTTGATGAAGACGATAAAGCACCGCTCAGCCTGGCCTATAGCCTGGATGCCGATGCCGATGGCGCGCCGGATGCTTGGAGTTTTGGCTGCGATAAAACCTGTCAAGCCGCCTCCAAACTGAACCTCGACCAATTCCCGCGCAGCGCTGCGGCCTGGGCCGATGCAGACTTAGACGGCTTGCCCGACGCCTGGGCGGCCCAGTGTGACGACGCCTGCCGCAGTGCATCCGGCTTGCGTTTGGATGCCTACCCGAATGACGCCGATAACGACGGCACGCCGGACAACAAAGACACCCAGCACAACGGCAAACCCAGCAGCGACGCCAACGGCAATGGCCTGGTTGAAATCCACAACCTAACAGAGCTGGACGCCATGCGTTATGCCTTAAACGGTGAAGGCCGCAGGTTAACTCAAAGCGCAAGCTTGGATGTAAGCGGCTGCCCGGTGCGGTTGGTTGAAGGGGTACACACGCGCAGTTGCTGGGGTTATGAACTGGTGAGCTCACTCAACTTTGATACCAATGCCAACGGCAAATTAGACACCAAAGATACTTTTTATAATGAAGGCAAAGGCTGGCTGCCCATAGGCAGTTCCGATGCGCCTTTTATGGCGGTGTTTGATGGGCAGGGTTTTAAAATCAGCAATTTGGTTGTGAACGGTGCGCGCAATCAGTATCAGGGTTTATTTGGTGCGGCCCGTGCGAGCACATTCAAAAACCTGGTGATTGACGGCGCGCAGACCCAAGTGACTGGAGGCTCCAGCGTGGGCTTGTTGGTTGGCTACGCCTACTCAAGCCGGTTTGCAGAGCTGGCCCTTTATGGCACCGTTAATGGAGCCGATGCACTAGGCGGCATGGCCGGTTTGTTAACACACGCCGAGGTGAACGGCGTGTTTGTTGACGCAACTCTTGCCACAGAAGAGCAGCAAGGCCACGGCCTGGGCGGTATAGCCGGTGAAAGCCTCAGCGGTGTGTTCGCAAACTTATCGGTGACGGGCAAAATCACCGGCCCGGAGATGGTGGGTGGCTTGGTCGGCGGCATTGACCTGCCGCGTCCTTATGAATATGTGAGCAATCAAATCAGCTCAAGTTTAAGCACCATGCAGTTCACCAAATACCGCAAATCGGAAAAACCCGTCCTAGACCCGCACGCTGTACTGGCCTTGGATTCAGACGTTCAAAACAGTTATTACCTCAACCAGGCCAGCATCAAACCTGAAAGCCTGGGCGCGGGGTTTAACCTGGAAAAACTGCAATGCCCCACCGCCGCCAATGACACCTTGTGTACCGGCAGCAAGCTGTATACAGGCTGGGATAAAGCGCTGAACGCCGCCGGGCAGCCGATGTGGGATTTTGGCACCAACACACAACTGCCGGGCTTGCGCCTGATGGGCCGCGTGTACCGCAGCGGCAGCACCGTAACCCCAGCGGCCAACCAAGCCCCCAGCGTTAGCTTGAGCCTATCGCAACACAATACCGTCCAAAGCCATGCCTATTTGAACCAAGGCGATATGACGTTCAAAGCCAGCATCACCGACGCCAACCTAAGTGACACACACCAGCTCAGCTGGTCTTTGGACGGCAAAGTCATAGCTACCGGCAACGCCCAACAACTGGTGCTCAAACCGGCAAGTTTAAGCCTTGGCCGCCACACCTTAGCCCTTACCGCGAAAGACTCCGGCAGCCCGGCTTTATCTGGCAAAACCGAGTTGGTATTTGAGCTGAAAGAAACCGACACGCCCGCAGTAGCCGGTGCCTTAGGTTGGCCTTGGCTGCTGCTGTTTGTGCCGCTGTTGGGGTATAGAAGCACGCAAACCCGGCGCGCCGCTTAGCGGCCTAGCTAAACCCCTCGGTTGGGTGATCAACTGAGGGGTTTAGGTTCTCGCACCGTAACTATTCAGCACTCCCGATGAGTTGAGTAGAGCGTAGGTTGGGCAGTAATGCCCAACACAACACCTTCCTCTCCTGCACGCCGATATTTCAAGGTGCTGCATTCACTCGTTCCCACGCTTTGCGTGGGAATGCATACAGAAGCAGTCGCAGATACAGTTTTCTGAGGTTTTTAGGATTATGTGGTTCGTGTATTTGTAACTATTCAGCGCGTCCGCACTTAGTTTCACTCGTTCCCACGCTCTGCGTGGGAATGCATACAGAAGCAGTCGCAGATACAGTTTTCTGAGGTTTTTAGGATCGTTAGAACCCGCTCAAGGCTCTTAACCTAAAAACCGCTGAAGGTTCTTAACACCGCTGAAGGCTCTTCACACCGCTGAAGGCAACACCGCTGAAGGCTCCTAACACCGCTGAAGGCTCCTAACACTAAACCTCGCCATGTTTCTAATCCCACAACCCCTACCGCCCCGGCGTGCGCGCCAGCACCGCCACATCCACCCGCTCCGCCCCCGCCGCCAGCAATACCTCGCTGGCCAGCATGGCGCTGGCGCAGGTGGTCATCACATCATCCACCAACAAAAAACGCCCGCCGTGCAAAGGCTTGGCGGCTTTTAGGCTGCCCGCTAAATTCTGCCCGCGCTCTTTGCGGGTGAGTTGTTTTTGCGCCGGGGTGTAACGGGTTTTGTGCAACAAGGGCAACACAGGCCGCTCAAGCCTGCCGCCTAAATACACCGCCAACTCCGCCGCCGGGTTGCGGCCGCGATGCCACAGGCCACGCCAATGCTGCGGCATCGGCACCAGGGCGTTATAAGGCTGGCCGCTGTATTGGCGAATGCGCACGCATAACTCATCCGCCAACAGTAAAACCGGCGGGCGATGCCCCCGGTTTTTAAACTGCATAATCAGGCCATCCAGCGGGAACACATAAGGGTGCGCGCAGTGGGTGCGGGTGAAGGGTTTGGGGTGAAGCAAGCAATCGGCACACAGCGCTTCACTGTGCTCCAGCGGCAGCGCGCATTGCGGGCACGCCTGCGTGATGAGCGGCAAATCCGCCTGGCAGGCGCCGCACAACGGGCCGTTACAACGGTTGTTACACAGCGCACAGCGGTGGGCGAACAGTGCTGCCAGGTGCGGCGCGAGAAGGGTATTCCACATAGTAAACTTTTAACTCCCTATTGGGTTGACAATTAATGCTTGGCCTTTAACCTAGAAACCTCAGTTGAGCGCCCAAAAGCTGTGTAAGCCATTGGTTCGAATAGTGAATGTTAAAAATGAAGGGCAACCTGATTGGTTGTTCGAATTTTTTAACATTTGCTAGGCGGAT
>JBEGTZ010000287.1:0-2728 GCA_041179125.1 Pseudomonadota bacterium
AGGAACTGCTGCTAGAAGAGGAACTGCTCGATGAGCCAGACACGTCGGTCGGTGGCGTACCGTTGTAGCCTTCTTGGCCTTCACGGGTCATGGCTAGTACCAAGTAGCCATTTTTAACCAGGGCATTATTGGGTGCGAAATCAGCGCGGTTTTCAGTAAAAGTCCAATCGGCCTTGCCCCAACGGCTGGTATCAAAACTATTAAATTCGTCGCGCCATGCCAGCTCGAATCCGGAGCCGTTCCAACGGTGGAATTCGATCCAGTTTACAAACATATATTGCGGCAGCACGCTGTCACTCCAGGAGCCTACCCAGTCAGGGATATTGGGTGGCCAGAAGTTAAAGCGAAACTGTGAGGGACTTAAAAGATTGCGGGCCTGACCGCCATCGGTGGTACGAATCACCTGGTTGTTCACCAACCAGCGTACCTTGTTTGGGCTCCACTCTAAGGTAAAGGTGTTGTAACCATCGCCAAAAGATGCGCCGTTGTTGTGTACCTGCTCTGAGGTGGTACGAGTACCCTGGCCAGTGATGATATTGCTCTGCCAGGTGGTGGCATTATTTTTACCAAACACCTCTACATCCACTTCTTCCCAAAACATGCCGGACAGTTCAGAACCGTCCTTCCAGAGGAAAAAGTTTGAAATAACACCGCTGGCTTTGGCCGCGCGCATACGCACAACGTACTTACCGTACAGCTGAGCTTCGCTGGTAAAAATTTCTGCCGATTTATAAGGTTTAGCCAAAGCAGTGTCAGTGACACCTGCAAGCAGGCACACAGCGGCCAAGGTTTTAACCAGCCATTTTTTTATTGTAAGCATTTGAGAGATTCCTCCAGAAGAGCTAAATGAGACCTATTGGATAGGCGCGCACTCAACACTGAAGGGTTTAGCTGGCTCGGTAAAGCGTCAACTTAGGTTGTGCAGATGTTGAGACGCCGCATAATGGTCACTTGCGGCAGTTGGTATAAATTCCTGCCGGTACACACTGGGCGTGACGCCCACATGCTGTTTGAACAAACGGTTAAATGTAGCCTTACTGTTAAACCCCGCCTGCTGGGCAATTTCCACAATGGTACAGTCCTGATGGCGAGGATCGCGCAGACGGTTTTTCGCCTCTTCCAGCCGAAAGCAATTGATATACTCTTGAAAGTTCTGGTTAAAACAGTGGTTAATTGCGTGGGACACCTGGCGGGGTGGCAATTCCAGCAGGGCTGCAAAGCGCTCAAGGGTAAGCTGCGAGTTTAGGTGGGGCTGTTGTTCACCAATCAACACCTGAATGCGCACAGCGAGTGCGTCAACTTCTCGGCCCTTCTCTCCTGCGGCTAAATTCGCAGCGGGGTCTCCGGTGGAGAGATGAGGTGCATCCACAGGTGGGCTTGGTGCAGGGTATTTAAGGCGCTCCTTCCACACCAGCATCAACAGGGCCAGGTTTAAATAATTTCCCGCTACCCCCAATTGATCGCTAAGCCGCAACGGTAGCCACTGACCAAAAACATGCCCCGTCAAGCTCCACAGCCACAAGGCTACAAAACCAGTGTATATATAGAGTGCCTGCCGTAGTGCAACCGGTTGACGGGCCATAAAAGAGGGATCCCGATAAACCAAGGCGACACAGCTAAGGCCATATAACACTGGGATCAGTTTTTTTAAGGTCAAAAAAACAAAAAAATGGGCCTGTGTATCGCTGAATATAGAGAAATTTAAAATAAGTGCCTGTTGTTGCTCCAACGGATGGCGCAAACAGGCCCAATATAAATAGGGCAGCGCCAGCATTGCAGGTAATAGTTGTACATAATCCACTGCGCGAAGCCTAGCGGAGGGCGTTTGCAGCGAGCGAAAAAACCAGAACAAAAAGGGACCAATCGCGAATGCGGCGAAGCTAAATAGCATCAATAGCCAGGGTGACAGTGCAAAGGCAGCATATCTAACTGCGTCACCCCAAAACACCAAGGTGTCGAAGGCGGCACAGGCATTCAGGACAAAAAACACCGTCAACAGATTTCGGGTCGATGCTGAATAAATACGACTGAGATTATTAGCACCAGCGAAAAATAAACACAAAAGAATACAAACCGCCAAGACGATGTCGTGTGTATTAAATAGTATATTGTTCATAGGCCTGTATAACCCTGAAGGGTTCACGATAAATTAAGGCGCTGTTAATCCACCAAAAAAGCACCTTCTCCCACCTAATTTGACGCTCAAAGTCACCCCATTAACCGCTTTCCGTGGAACCGGCTGACCTTTTTAGGATCGCAAAGCCGGCCTGAAAGGTCGTTGATACTTGTCACAGGGTGCCGAGTTATAGGTGATTTATGTGCAGCAGCTCGCAGGTTTTAGGTTAAACCGCAATCATTGGGGATTATTCATAAAAAAGGGCGCATAACGCGTAACCCGCACAAAACAACCGCGATTAATTCGGTCTGGCGTAGAGCCCACCTACCGAGAACTCCGATATTACTAAAACCGTTAATTTAGAAAAAACAGGATCAAGCGCATTTCAATCACATCTATGTGTGTGGCAGGATTGGAAGTGGGCACCTGCAAGCAAAAAAGGCACTGAATCCCTGATCAAAAAACATTAGAAACAATATGTTATGCCTTAAACGTAAGCGACCAATAAACCCCACCTATCAACCAGAGAACCCACTCTATTAGCCTAAGATTTTTCATCCGAGGAAAATCTATGGCAAAGCGAACCCCCCAACAATGGCGCGAGCTGATTCA
>JBEGTZ010000288.1:0-12199 GCA_041179125.1 Pseudomonadota bacterium
ATCTAGCAAAAGTTTAAAATTTCGAACAACCAATAAGGTTGCCCTTCATTTTAAACTTTCACTATCTGAACCAATGGCTTACACAGCTTTTGGGCGCTCAACTGAGGTTTCTAGGTTAAAAAACCTCATCGGGTTTACCCATTGCTGAAGTCCGCCCACTACGAGGCTGCACCTTTTATCAACGCCAACCCAGGAGGCGCGTGTTGTTTACTATTACAGAGCCATCATCGTCTGAACAAATAACCCAGCCTGCCGCACCCAGGCCCATGCTGCGCACCCCGAACTTGCGGGAGCCAAACTTAGATGTTTTGCGCCAATCCCTGCGCGCCTATTTTTGTAATACCTTCGATGTGTACGATGACTTGTTTAACTGCTTAAAACACAACGAAGCCTATTACGAAAAATCCATCCCGCTGCGCCACCCATTAATTTTTTATCTCGGCCACACCGCCACATTTTTTATTAATAAATGTGTATTAGCGCGATTAATTGACACCCGCATTAACCCGCGATTTGAATCTTTATTCGCCGTGGGTGTGGATGAAATGAGTTGGGATGATTTAGGCGTGGAATCCCACACCTGGCCACAAGTTGAAGAAGTAAAAATCTATCGCCGCCAAGTGCGCCACTTAATTTTAACTATTATCGACACACTGCCATTAACCGCCCCAATTGACTGGCACAGCCCCTGGTGGGCCATCATCATGGGTGTAGAACACGAACGTATCCACTTAGAAACCTCCTCGGTATTAATTCGCCAACATCAATTAAATTATGTGTGCAGCCAGGCGCGCTGGCCCCACTGGCCTGTGCAAACAAGTGAATTAAAAAAAGCCCCCAATAATTATTTAATTCCCGTAGCGGCGGGCCTTGTTCAGCTGGGCAAAAAAATGGACGCACATTTTTATGGCTGGGATAACGAATATGGCCATCATGAAACCTTAGTAAATGAATTTTCTGCCTCATGTTATTTAGTCAGCAATGCTGAATATAAAGTGTTTGTTGAGGCGGGCGGTTATAGCGAAGCGCATTATTGGGATACAGAAGGGCAGGGCTGGTTGGACTACACCTGCGCCAGTGCCCCCACATTTTGGCGCATTAAAAACAACGCCTATTATCTGCGCACCCTCACCGAAGAAATTCCCATGCCGTGGAATTGGCCGGTGGAAGTTAATTGTTTAGAAGCACAAGCATTTTGCCGTTGGAAAAGCGAAACCTGCGGCCAAACCATTCGTTTGCCCACAGAAGACGAATGGGTTCGTTTGTATGAACATTCCGGTTGCAAAGAATTAACCGCAGAGCGTGCTAAGAGTAATATCCACCTGGATTATTACGCCTCCGCCTGCGCTGTTAACCAATTCCCGCAGGGGGATTTTTACGATATTACCGGCAATGTCTGGCAATGGACACAAACCGCTATTTACCCGTTTGACGGTTTTGAAGTTCACCCACTGTACGACGACTTCACCACCCCAACATTTGATAACCGCCACAACCTAATGAAAGGCGGCTCATTTATTTCCTGCGGCAATGAAGCCTTAAAGTCCGCCCGTTATGCTTTCCGCAGGCATTTTTTTCAACACGCAGGCTTTCGTTATATCGCAGGCCAAGAGGTGCAACCGGTGCCACAATCTCATTATGAAACCGACAAACTGATGTCCGAATACGCCGAATTTCACTATGGCGATGAATATTTTAATGTGCCGAATTTCCCCGCCGCACTGGTTAATTGGGCGCGGCCTTTTTTAAAAAATAAACCCAATTTGCGCGCCTTGGATTTAGGCTGCGCCTCAGGCCGCGCCAGTTTTGAATTAGCACGGGATTTTGCCTCAGTCACCGGAATTGACTTTTCCGCCCGTTTTATTAGCCAAGGCGTGCAATTGGCGGAACAGGGCCAGCTGCGTTACACACTGGCAGAAGAAGGCGAACTTGTCAGTTATAAATCCCGCACCCTAGAACAATTAGGCCTGGCAGAAGTAAAAAATAAAGTAGCTTTTTACCAGGGCGACGCCTGCAACCTGCGCGCGGAATTTACGAATTTTGATTTTATTCTGGCAGCGAATTTAGTCGACCGCTTATACAAACCCAGTAAATTTTTAAGCGACGTGCATCAGCGTTTGAATATCGGCGGCTTATTATTAATCGCCTCACCTTATACCTGGCTTGAAGAACACACACCCAAAGAAGAATGGATCGGCGGTTTTAAACGCGACGGCGAAAATTTTTCTACCCTGGATGGGTTGCAGCAATTATTAAATACACACTTTCGCCTAGTGGCAGGCCCAGAAGGTATTCCATTTGTCATCCGCGAAACTAAACGCAAATATCAACACAGTGTTTCGGAGGTTACTCTGTGGGAGCGGATTAAATAATTTATCTTATTCGGTGTGTGCGCGCGTCATCCCTGCGCAGGGGGCAAGATCAAAGGTTTCTAGGTTTAATTGTTATCAACTTTGAACGTTTTCCAGCAGTTGGGGTAGGGCGGTAATGTCGGTAATCATTGCCCAGGGGGAAACAGGCGATTGTTCGCAATAATGGGGGCGGTATTTGCCGGTTTGCACCAATACACCCCGAATACCCATAGCTTGGGCGCCACCAATGTCTGAATCAATATCGTCCCCCAGCATTAAGCAATTTTCAGCTAGGCAATTAAAATGAGCCAGTGCTTGCTGGAAAAACTCAGCGCTTGGTTTGCCCATAATTTTGGCATTTTGGCCCGTGACATATTCAAGCCCTGCTACAAAAAAACCAATATCTGCTTTAAGTCCATCACCGGTTTGCCAGTAGCGGTTTTTGTGCAGCGCAATTAATTCCGCGCCCCGGTGTACACATTGAAATAGCTGATTAATTAAGCCTAAATTCCAGCGCTCACCAATGTCGCCCAGCACAATGACATCAGGTGTGTGTTCGTCAAAATTATTATCTAATTTGAATTCAGCAAAATCATTCAGCAGTGCTTCGTGTACCAAAGGCCACAGGCGAGCGGGTCTTTTGTGTAGTGTTTGCCACTGGACTAAATACTGCCGTGCGGCTTGCGCGGGCGTAAATAGTTCATGGGGGGCTATTTCAATACCCATTTTGTGCAATTTAGCCACAAGGCTTGCAGCATTTTGGGTGGTGGTGTTGGTAATAAATGCCAGCGTATATTTTTGCCGTAGCAGGGTAAGAGCATGGGCGGCGCCGGGCAGGGCTTGGTTATCAACATACAGAGTGCCATCCAGATCCAGCAGCAATAAATTTTGCATAGGGATACCTATCATATAGTGCCATTCAAAGCTTTTATAAAAGGCAATAAACGGCCCAAGAATAGCGCAGCATTGAACCAAAAACCTCAGCTGTGTAAGGCGGGCTAATAACCCGCGCACGCAGCAGTAGTTAAGTGTAAACCCAATAAAAAACCGCACAACAAAATTCCATGTGTTTGCAAAAGTTATCTTGAGCGACAACACTGTCAGTTCGTAGGTTGGGCAGTAATGCCCAACACAGCTATGCTGTCGATTCGGAAGAATTATTTATGCAATTAAATTATTCCGTTAAGGGTTTGTTTTGTTGTGTATTACTGCCCAAACAAGTGTGCCCAAACAAGGGCATCCACTACTTTTGCTTTGTGAAAACCGTAACTATTCAGCATATATCCGTGCGGTACATTAATTTAAGGGCACCTTGCGGAAATTCAATTTTCGTGATGATCGCAAGGCATTTTCGCGCGGAGGGAGGGAGTTTATGCGGTATAAATAACCGACTGAGCACGAAAATAACGCCGCGAGCGCGCGAAAAGTGAATTTCCGCAAGGCGCCCTTAAGTGAAAATACCGCTAGGGTGGGCAGCAACGCCCAGCGCAGCAGCTCTTCGAAAAAAATGGTCGCAATGCGGCGCCTTTAAATATCGGCGCGCTGGAATGGAATGTGTTGGGCATTACTGCCCAACCTACGCTCTACTCACTCATCGAGAGTGCTGAATAGTTACAAAAACCTGTGGCCGCGAAGCTGTTGATGGGGCTGGCGCTGCCAGCCTCGCGGCGCTGGCTCTGGGGCGAAAGTTGCTGTTGCCGAGGTCATCGGAGATGGCGGGATGCTGCCTAGGTGATCCTTGTGTAAGTAGTGGGTTTTGCGGCTTTGTTTGGTGCCATTGTTATCCACGCTGAGGGTGATTTGGCCGACGCCTGCGATTTGCGCTTCCATTCACCTAGAAGCCTCAGTTGAATCACCCAAGTCTGCGCAACCCTTTGGTACCTCTAGCAAAAGTTAAAAATTTTAACAGCCAATAAGGTTGCGCTGCATTTTTAACTTTCACTATCCGCTACCCGTGCCTTACACAGCTTTTGGGCGCTCAACTGAGGTTTCTAGGTTCAATTTGGCCGCTGGCGCAGTGGATTTTCTCTACGCTGCCGATGTAAATGGCGCCACTTAAGATTTCTAGCCCAAACCCCCACCCTCAACCAAGGTTTCTAGCCTTAACCCAATTCTGTTACTATCGCCGCCTTTTGCAGCTTGCGGTGGCGCTCTGTTGAGGGGCT
The DNA here is from genome assembly GCA_041179125.1 of Pseudomonadota bacterium. Taxonomy (GTDB): domain Bacteria; phylum Pseudomonadota; class Gammaproteobacteria; order Pseudomonadales; family Cellvibrionaceae; genus CAMCXE01. The sequence goes on from JBEGTZ010000288.1 coordinate 4,517, forward strand.
TGTTTTGGCGGTTAGAATTAAAATTTGCGGTATCACTCGGGTTGAGGATGCTGTTGCTTTGGCGCAGTTGGGGGCGGATGCTCAGGGCTTGGTGTTTTATGCGAAAAGCCCGCGTTACCTGGCGGATTTAACTCAAGCCCGCGCTATTGTTGAAGCGGCAGGCCCGTTTGTGACCAGTGTGGGGTTGTTTGTGAACCCTTCGGCGCAGGGGGTGCATCAGGTATTGGCTCAGGTGCCGCTGCATCTGCTGCAATTCCACGGCGATGAACCCAACGATTTTTGTGCTGCGTTTGGTCGTCCTTTTATCAAAGCCCTGCGTATGCAACCCGGCTTAGACCTGCACGCCGAAATGCAAGGCTACCCGTGTGCGCAGGGGTTTTTGTTGGATACCTACAAACCGGGTGTGCCCGGTGGAACCGGCGAGGTGTTTGATTGGTCGCTTGCGCCTAAAAACAGCCGCAAGGCGTGGGTGTTAGCCGGTGGTTTAAACCCGGATAACCTCCAAACAGCACTAAGCCAGGCGGCGCCTTATGCGGTGGATGTGAGCGGCGGGGTGGAGTTGGCGCCCGGGGTTAAGTGCCACAGCAAGATACACGAATTTATACAGCGCGCGCGGGGATAGTCCGCCGCGTATACCTTTTTATTTTCACTAGAGAAACAACCTGTGAGCACTCCCGATTTCTCCTCTGTGCCTGATGCCCGTGGCCACTTTGGCCCTTATGGTGGCCGCTTTGTGTCTGAGACGCTGATTTACGCGTTGGATGAGCTGCAAAGTATTTATCAGAACCTCAAAAGCGACCCGCAATTTATCGCTGAATTCGACCGCGATATGGCCCATTACGTGGGCCGCCCGTCGCCGTTGTATTTTGCTGAAAGCTGGACGCGCAAGGTAGGCGGCGCGCAGCTGTATTTAAAGCGCGAAGACTTAAACCACACCGGCGCGCACAAAATTAACAACACCATCGGCCAGGCTTTATTGGCCAAGCACACCGGCAAACAGCGCGTAATAGCGGAGACCGGCGCAGGCCAGCACGGCGTGGCTACCGCAACGGTGGCGGCGCGTTTGGGGCTTGAATGTGTGGTGTACATGGGTGAAGAAGACGTGCGGCGGCAATCGCTCAACGTGTACCGCATGAAGCTGTTGGGCGCCACCGTGGTGCCGGTCACGTCCGGTTCTAAAACCCTCAAAGACGCTATGAACGAAGCCATGCGCGATTGGGTGACGAACGTGGACAACACGTTTTATATCATCGGCACCGCCGCAGGCCCGCATCCTTACCCGCAATTAGTGCGGGATTTTCAATCCATTATTGGCCGCGAGGCCCGCGCCCAGTGCCTGGCGCAAACGGGCCGCCTGCCGGATGCACTGGTGGCCTGCGTGGGTGGTGGCTCCAACGCCATCGGCCTGTTCCACCCTTTCTTAAGTGACAGCAGTGTTGCCATGTACGGCGTGGAAGCGGGCGGGCTGGGGCTTGAATCCGGCCAGCACGCCGCCCCGCTTACCGCCGGTATCCCCGGTGTTCTGCATGGCAACCGCACCTATTTAATGGAAGATGAAAACGGCCAAATCATTGAAACCCATTCGGTTTCCGCAGGCCTAGACTACCCCGGCGTAGGCCCGGAGCACGCCTGGTTAAAAGACATAGGCCGGGTGAATTACGTGGCGATTACCGATGACGAAGCGATGGCCGGGTTCCGCCGGTTAACCCGCGCTGAGGGCATCATGCCTGCGTTGGAATCCAGCCATGCCGTGGCCTACGGCGAAAAACTCGCTAAAACCCTGCCGGAGGATGCCATCATTATTGTGAATCTTTCAGGCCGGGGCGATAAAGACATTCTCACAGTGGCCAAGCTTGACGGCATTGAGGTGTAACCATGAACCGCATTAACCAAACCCTCGCCGCGCTTAAAACCCAAGGCCGCAAAGCCCTCGCCACCTACCTGGTGTGTGGGGACCCAAAACCTGAGTTCACTCTCACCGCCATGCACGCCTTAGTGGAAGCGGGCGCGGATATTATCGAACTGGGTGTGCCGTTTTCCGACCCGATGGCCGAAGGCCCGGTGATTCAAAAAGCGCACGAGCGCGCCCTGGCGTTTAACACCAGCCTGCGTACATGCCTTGAGGTGGTAAAAACCTTTCGAGCCAGCAACGCCCGCACCCCGGTGGTGTTGATGGGCTACGCCAACCCGGTGGAGCGCATGGGGTACACCGCTTTTGTGGCCGCAGCCGTAGCCGCCGGAGTGGACGGTTTGCTCACGGTGGATTTACCGCCGGAAGAAGCCGAAGACTTCAACCAAACCATGCGCACCGCCGGGCTTGAAACCATTTATTTGGTGGCGCCCACCACCGCGCCTGAGCGGGTAAAAGCCATCACCGCCGCCGCCACGGGGTTTGTGTATTACGTATCCTTAAAAGGTGTAACTGGAGCGGGCAACCTGGATGTAGCCGAAGTAGAAACCAAACTGGCGGGCATTCGCAGCACCACTCAAACCCCTATATTGGTAGGTTTTGGTATTAAAGACGCCGCCTCCGCCCGCGCTGTTGCAGCATTGGCCGATGGTGTTGTGGTGGGCAGTGCGCTGGTGGAGCTAATGGCTGCGGCCAAAAGCGACACTGAACTGCTGGCCCAATTAACCGCCAAGGTACAAGACATTCGCCAAGGCCTCGACAGCTTGTCCTAGTGGACAGGCTGCGCCCCTAAAGATTTAGAGACCCCTATGAACTGGTTAGATAAAATTGTCCCCGCTGTACGCGCCGTGCGCGCAGGTGCCAGCAAAGTGCCCGAGGGCCTGTGGAAAAAATGCGGTAAGTGCGACGCCGTGTTGTACCGCCCGGAGCTGGAAAAAAACCTCGACGTGTGCCCCAAGTGCGACCACCACATGCGCATCAGCGCCCGCCGCAGGCTGGATATTTTCCTCGACCCACAAGGCCGTGAAGAATTAGCCACCGATGTACTGCCCATCGACCGCTTAAAATTCAAAGACATCAAAAAATACAAAGAACGCCTCACCGCTGCGCAGAAAGAAACCGGCGAAAAAGACGCCCTTATCGCCATGAAAGGCAGCCTCAGTGGTATGCCGGTGGTGGCGGTGGCGTTTGAGTTTGCCTTCCACGGCGGCTCTATGGGGTATGTGGTGGGTGAGCGCTTTACCCGCGCCGCCCAAGTGGCCCTAAAAGAGCGCTGCCCGTTGGTGTGTTTTTCCGCCACCGGTGGGGCGCGGATGCAAGAAGCGCTGATTTCCCTGATGCAAATGGCCAAAACCAGCGCGGTCATCGAACGTTTAAAACAAAACGGTGTGCCCTATATCTCCATCATGACCGACCCAGTGTACGGCGGGGTTTCCGCAAGCCTTGCTCTGCTGGGGGACATCAACGCCTGTGAACCGGGCGCCCGCGCGGGTTTTGCCGGTCAAGCCATCATCGAACAAACCATTCGGCAAAAACTGCCCAAGGGCTTTCAGCGGGCTGAATTTTTGCTTGAACACGGCGCTATCGACATGATTATTCACCGCAAGGATATGGTAGAGCGCGTCGGCAACTTGCTGGCCAAGCTCACCCGTCGTGATGCCTTGACTGCCTAATGCCTAGCACCGGTTTCACCGATCCTGCCCCAAGGTTTACACAGCTCGCCGACTGGCTGGCCTGGCAGGAAACCCAACACCCTAAACTCATCGACATGGGGCTTGCGCGCATCCGCCAGGTGGCGGCCCGCCTGGATGCAACGCTTGGCGGACATTTACTGCGGCCTAAGGCCAAAACCATCCTGGTGGCAGGCACTAACGGCAAGGGTTCTTGCGTTGCCAGCATGGCGGCGCTGTTTCGCACGCAGGGGTTATCGGTTGGCTGTTACACCTCGCCCCACCTGCTGCGCTACAACGAACGTATCCAAATCAACGGGCTTGAAGCCAGCGATGACGCGCTCTGCGCCGCCTTCACCGCCATCGACCAGGCGTGTGGCGAGATCAGCCTGAGTTATTTTGAATTCGGCACCCTGGCAGCTTTTTGGTTAATGGCGCAGGCGAATGTAGATGTTTGGTTGATTGAAGTGGGTTTGGGCGGGCGCCTGGATGCCACCAACATTATTGACGCCGACATCGCCATCATCACCTCCATAGCCCTCGACCACGAAGCCTACTTGGGTGATACGCGGGAATTAATCGCGCTGGAAAAACTCGGCATCGCCCGAAAAAACAGCCTTTTGATCTGCGCCGAACCGAACCCACCCACAAGCCTGCTTGAAGGCGCAGAGCAACTAGGCTGCCCGGTTTTATGGGCTGGGAAGGATTTTTCTTGGTGTGCTGAATTGAGCGCTGAATGGCGCCCTGAATGGAGCCCTGAAGCCCCCAAAATCACTCTAACGTTAAGCCAAAATCGAAGCGTTCATATCGCCGCCGCGCAATTGCCGCTGCCCAGCATCGCCGCCGCCTGGGTGGCCTGCGATGTGATCTGTAACGCCTTGGGCCAAACGCCAGACTCAACCGAGTGGGCACAGGTATTAACACACACCCGCCTGGCCGGGCGCTGGCAGCGTTTTACCTGCCAGGGCGTGGACGTTCTCATCGACGTAGCCCACAACCCCGCATCAACACAGGCGCTGGCGGAGCATATTGGCCATCAGGCAAAACCTTTTGTGCTGTTGATGGGCATGATGGCGGACAAAAATATCGCAGAAAGCCTAAAACCACTGCGCCAAGCCCAGCATTTGTTTGCCGTGAACCTGCCCATCGAGCGCGCCGCTTCAGCCGCACAGCTGGCGGAACAGGCGCGCGCACAGGGTATATCGGCAAGCGAACACGAACAGGTAGCCGCCGCACTGGAACAGGCGCTAGCGCAGTGCCGTGAAACAGGCGCACGCCTGGTGGTGTGCGGGTCGTTTTATACACTGGCCGCCGCGTACCCTGCATTAACCGCATTGGCCGCCTGCGAGGTGTGCAATGGATGACGGCCTAAAGCAGCGCATCGTTGGCGCCTTGGTTTTATTGGCATTGCTGGTGATTTTTTTACCGGTGTTGTTCGATCGCAACCGGGTGGAACCGGTGGACCGCACCAGCCAAATCCCCCCCGCCATCAGCGTACCCGCAGCCCCTATCAACCCGCCGGTGGCGCCTGTGCTGGTGGAATCCGACATGGCCCCACCGCCGGAACAAATGCTCGTACCCGCCGAAAGCACAGCGGAAAAGCCTGAAGTGATTGCCGCGCAAAACGCTAAAATCGCCGCGCACAACGCCAAAAACGAAGCGGCAAAAACAGCCCAATCAGAAGCGCTTGCGCAAAAAAAGCCAGAAGCACTTGCGCAAAAGAAGCCAGAAGCACTTGTACAAAAAAAATCAGAAGCGCTTGTGCAAAAAAACACGCCCCCGTTAAGCCCTAAATTAACCCAAAGCGAAGCGACAAAACCCGTACTGGACGCGCCAAAACTCAATCCACAAGGTGCCGCTGAAGCCTGGTTGCTGCAAGTGGGCAGCTACAAAACCGCCGCCCAAGCAAACAAACTGCGCGAAGAGTTAGCAGCCAAGGGATTTAACGCCTACACACGGGCATTAAATTCCCCTAAAGGCCCTGTGGTGCGCGTGTTCGTTGGGCCGAAACTCGACAAGACCACAGCGCTGGAACAGAAAAAACGGATTGATGAGTTATTTAAACTTAATGTGTTGGTGTTGCCTTACACGCCGAGTAATTAATTTTATAAACAATTTCCGTATGTAGGGGCGCGAGTTATCGCGCCTTGGTTGATGGTAATTGGGCCTCTAACCGAATACAGCGTTATTCATACCGCAACGCATCCGCAGGCTGGATACGTGCCGCCCTGTAACTGGGGTACAGCGTGGCAAAAAAACACATAGTTAATGCCGTCAGCGCCACACTCAGCACGTCAGACCAAACAATTTCCGAGGGTAAATAGGTTAAAGGGTACACATCGGTTTTTAAAAACTGTACGTGAAATACCGCCTCAATGCCGCGCACTAAAGATTCAACACACAGGGATAAACCTAAACCACCCACAACGCCAAGGCTTGTGCCGATAAAACCAATCAGCGTGCCTTGCACCATAAATATTTGCATAATTTGATAAGTGCTAAGGCCCAGCGTGCGCAAAATAGCAATATCACCTTGTTTTTCCACCACCACCATCACCAAGGTGCTCACCACATTAAATGCCGCAATAGCCACAATTAACGACATTAACAAACCCACTAAATTTTTAGACATTTGAATGGCGGTGTATAAATTACCGTGTGTGGTCATCCAACTGGTGCCGTAATAACCTTCACCCAAACCCATTACAGCATTCCAAACCAAACTGCGCGCTTCGAATAAATCAGTTAATTTTAAGCGCATACCTGAAACCTCAAGGCTGCTGCCATTTAATTCCGCAGCGGCTTCTAATGAGGTAATTGCCAGGTGTTGGTCCAGCTCTGTTTTGGTTTCTAAAAAACCCAGCACAGTAAAATAATTTAATTTAGGTGCGCTTTGTGCGCTGTGGCTGTCAGGAACAATCAGCATAATTTGATCGCCTAATTGCAACTGTAATTTATCGGCCAAAGGTTTTCCCAACACCAACCCGCGCGCCCCCTCGCTTAATTGATTCATCACCGATGCGGCAATATAAAGGTGCAATTGGCTTACCGCTACTTCTTCGGCGGGGCTAATACCGTACAGCACCAAGGGTTCTGCGTGGGTGTTTTTACTGGCCAGCGCATTTAATTCAATAAAAGGTGAAGCGGCAACAATGCCCGGTTGTTTCATTAAACGCTGCTGCAACACATGCCAATCGGTAATGCCCTCGTGGTGGTAAATAATCCCTTGCGGCATCAGCGCCAGAATTTTTTGTTTTAATTCGCGGTCAAAACCATTCATTACCGAAAGCACCGCAATTAATAAACCCACACCCAAAGCTAACCCCGCTATGGAAATACGTGCTAAAAAAGCCAGCAATGCATTGTGTTTTTTGGTGCCCGCATAGCGCAGCCCAATGCTGATGGGCAAATTCACACCAACACCTCAACCGTATTTAATTGCCCGTCATCCAGTTGCCACACACGGTTCATACTTTGGGCGAATTTTAAATCGTGCGTTACCACCACAAACGCGGTATTTAATTCAGCACTTAAACGATGCATTAATGCCTGCACGGCGGCGGCGCTTTTTCCATCTAAATTACCCGTGGGTTCGTCCATTAATACACAGGCCGGTTTGTTGGCCAGCGCACGCGCAATGGCCACGCGTTGCCGTTCGCCACCGGATAATTCAGCGGGTTTATGCGCTACGCGTTCAGCCAAGCCCACCTGGTTTAATAATTCACAGGCACAAGCCTGAGCGGTTTTTTTGGCCACACCTGCGATTAATAACGGAATACTTACGTTTTCTAACGCAGTAAATTCACCTAATAAATGATGGAATTGATAGACAAACCCCAAATAACGGTTGCGCATTAAACCGCGTGCGTTTTCCGATAGCGATGAAAATGCTTGCCCATTAATTTTTACCCAACCTTGGTCAGGGGCATCAAGGCCGCCGAGTAAATTTAATAGCGTGGATTTCCCCGAGCCAGACGCGCCTACAATCGCCACCTGTTCGCCCGCGTGTACCGAAAAATTAACCCGCTTTAAAACCTCCACCACCAACTGCCCTTGGGCATAGGTTTTGGATAAATCGGCGCATTCTAAAACCGGCGCAGTCAT
>JBEGTZ010000289.1:0-11291 GCA_041179125.1 Pseudomonadota bacterium
TTCGTCCAATACATAGGCGAAGCCGCCGGTCATGCCCGCGCCAAAGTTCACGCCGGTTGGCCCCAAAATGGTGACAACCCCGCCGGTCATGTATTCACAGCAGTGATCGCCTGCGCTTTCAACCACCGCATGGGCGCCGGAGTTGCGCACGGCGAAGCGCTCACCGGCACCGCCTGCGGCAAATAATTTACCGCCGGTGGCGCCGTATAAACAGGTGTTGCCGATGATGGAGGTTTCACAGGCGACGAATGTGGAGTTGCGCGGTGGGCGAATCACCAGTTTGCCGCCCGCCATGCCTTTGCCCACGTAGTCGTTGGCGTCGCCCTCCAGGTACATCTCCAGGCCGCCTGCGTTCCACACACCAAAGCTTTGGCCGGCGACACCGGTGAGGTTCAGGCGAATAGGCGCGGATTCCATACCCAAGTTGCCGTGCCGTTTGGCGATTTCGCCGCTGACGCGGGCGCCGATGGAGCGGTCGCAGTTGGTGACAATGTAGTCCCAGGTGCCGCCGGTTTTGGCATGGATACTCGCGGCCACGTCGGCCACGATGCGCTCGGCCAGCAGGCCTTGGTCAAACGGCTCGTTGCGCGCAACTTGGCAGTATTGGGGTTTGCTTTTGATGAGGTCGTCGGTGTAGAGAATAGGCGACATGTCCAGCTTGCGCTGACGTGCGGTTTGGCCTTCGATGACTTCGAGCAAGTCCACCCGGCCAATCAATTCTTTTAAGCTGCGCACGCCCAAACGCGCCATCCACTCGCGGGTTTCTTCGGCGGCGAAGCGGAAGAAGTTCATCACCATTTCCACGGTGCCGATGTAGTGGTCTTCGCGCAGTTTCTCCTGCTGGGTGGCAACGCCGGTGGCGCAGTTGTTGAGGTGGCAGATGCGCAGGTATTTGCAGCCTAAAGCCACCATCGGCGCGGTGCCGAAGCCGAAGCTCTCGGCGCCTAAAATGGCAGCTTTTACTACGTCTAGGCCGGTTTTTAAGCCGCCGTCGGTTTGCACCCGCACCTTGCCGCGCAGGTCGTTGGCGCAGAGGGTTTGGTGGGTTTCCGACAGGCCCAATTCCCAAGGGGAGCCTGCGTATTTAATGGAGGTGAGCGGGCTTGCCGCCGTGCCGCCGTCGTAGCCGGAGATGGTGATTAAGTCTGCATAGGCTTTGGCTACACCTGCGGCAATGGTGCCTACGCCTGGGCGCGAGACCAGTTTCACGGAAATTAGCGCCTGCGGGTTGACCTGTTTGAGGTCAAAAATCAGCTGGGCCAAGTCTTCGATGGAGTAAATATCGTGGTGCGGCGGTGGTGAAATCAGCGTTACGCCGGGTACGGCATAACGCAGGCGGGCGATCAATTCATTCACCTTACCGCCGGGCAACTGGCCGCCCTCACCGGGTTTGGCGCCCTGGGCGACTTTAATTTGCAGCACTTCGGCGTTGACTAGATACGCAGGGGTAACGCCAAAACGGCCCGACGCCACCTGTTTGATTTTGGAGCTTTTGATGGTGCCGTAACGGGCGGGGTCTTCACCACCTTCGCCTGAATTGGAGCGGCCACCTAAACGGTTCATGGCTTCGGCCAAGGCTTCGTGGGCTTCTGGCGATAACGCACCTAAGGACATGCCGGCGGAGTCGAAGCATTTGAACAGGTTTTCCACCGGCTCTACTTCGGACAGTGGAACCGGCGTGATGCCGTCCTTCAGTTTAAACATGTCGCGCAGTGTGGCCACCGGGCGGTTGTTCACCACCGCTGCGTAATCGCGCCAAGCGGCGTAATCGCCAGATTGCACGGCGCGGTGCAGGGTTTGTACCACGTCAGGGTTGTAGGCGTGGTATTCCTGGCCGTGTACGTATTTGAGCAAACCGCCATGCGTGATGGGCTTGCGCGCTTTAAAGGCATCGGCGGCGAGGGTTTTTTGGTCTTCTTCAAGATCGCTAAAACCTGCACCTTGAATGCGGCTGGGCGTGCCTGCAAAACAGGTTTCGATCACCTCGTCATCAAGGCCAATGGCCTCAAATAACTGCGCGCCACGGTAGGAGGCGACGGTGGAGATACCCATTTTGGACATGATTTTCAAAAGGCCTTTATCAAGCCCCTTGTGGTAATTTTTGTAGGCGGTGTTGATGTCCACCAGCAAGTCGCCGGTCTCTACCAGGTGGTTGATGACGTAGTAACTTAAATAGGGGTAAACCGCTGTGGCGCCGTAGCCTATGAGGGTGGCGACATGGTGCGGGTCGCGGGCGGTGGCGGTTTCTACCACGATGTTGGCGTCGCAGCGCAGGCTGTCGTGGGTCAAGCGGCGGTGAACAGCGCCGGTGGCCAGCAGTGCGTGTATCGGCAACAGGCCTTTTTGCAGGCCGAAATCGGTTAATACCAGCGTGATAAACCCTTCATGCACCGCTGCAACCGCTGCGTCGACTAAGTCTGTCACCGCCTGCTGTAACGATTTTTGCTCAGGGTTGTAATGCAGGTTAAAAACTTTGGCTTTGATGCGTTTTGGGTCCGCAGCCAGAAGCGCCCGGAATTTAGCCGGGGACAACACTGGGCTGCTGATAATCACCCGCTCGGCGTGCTCGGCGGTTTCAGTGAACACCGACAGCTCCCGCCCCAGGCAGGTCTCCAGCGACATCACTATCGCTTCCCGCAAGGGGTCGATGGGTGGGTTGGTGACTTGGGCAAATTGCTGGCGGAAAAAGTCGTAAAACGGGCGTACTTTCTGCGATAACACCGCCATCGGGGTGTCATCACCCATAGAGCCTACCGACTCCTGGCCGCTTTCAGCCATAGGGCGGATCACCTGGTCGCACTCTTCAAACGAGACCAGATTCATCTTCATGTAGGTTTTTATTTCTTCAGCCGAGAGCGCTGTTTCCGGCAAATCGGCTTCAAGGCTTGATTCAATCCGCAGCGCACGCTCTTTTAACCAGGTCAAATAAGGGTGCTGGGATTTGAGTTCGTTGTCGATATCCTCGGTATGCAGCAGGCGGCCGGTTTGGGTATCCACCGACATAATTTGCCCTGGCCCCAAGCGGCCCTTAGCCACTACGTCTTCCGGCGCATAACGGTATACACCTACTTCCGAAGCCACGGTGATGATGTCGTCTTTGGTGATCACCCAGCGGGAGGGGCGCAGGCCATTGCGGTCGAGGGTACACACGGCGTAGCGGCCATCGGTAATCACCAAACCAGCCGGGCCGTCCCACGGCTCGATGTGCATGGAGTTAAATTCATAGAAGGCTTTTAAGTCCTGATCCATTGTCTCCATGTTTTGCCAAGCTGGCGGCACCAGCATACGGATGGCGCGGTGCAACTCCATGCCGCCGGTGAGTAAAATTTCGAGCATGTTATCCAGGCTTGACGAGTCAGAGCCGGTGCGGTTGACCAAAGGCGCAAGCTCGGCCAGCTCAGGCAGCAGCGCGCTGTCAAATTTATTGGTGCGCGCCTGCGACCAGTTGCGGTTGCCCATGATGGTGTTGATTTCACCATTGTGCGCCAACATGCGAAATGGCTGCGCCAATGGCCAGCGTGGCAAGGTGTTGGTGGAAAAGCGCTGGTGGAATACACAGATGGCGGTTTCCAAACGCGGGTCGGCCAAATCGGCAAAGAAACGCGGCAAATCCACCGGCATCATCAAGCCTTTATAGGACAGCACTTGGCTGCTGAGGCTCGCCACGTAAAAAGCGGTATCCGCCACCAAGCGTTTTTCAATCTTGCGCCGGGCCAGCAACAACTGGGCTTCAAAGGTAGCCACCGCGCTTGGTGCGCTTGTTGAGGCCGGTGCGTTGATAACCGGCGCATTTATAAATAGATGATAGAAATCCGGCAGGCTTTCAAGGGCGATGGGGCCTAAACACGTAGGATCGGTGGGCAGCAGGCGCCAGGCCAGCTCGGTCAAACCTACTGACGCCAAGGCTTCAGCGACTACGGTTTGCGCCGCAGCGGCGAGGGCTGGGTCGCGGCTTAACATCACCGAACCCACAGCGTATAAATCCGCCAGAGTGAAGCCTTGTTCTTGCGCCACTGCACGCATAAAGCTGTCGGGTTTTTGAATCAACAAACCACAGCCGTCACCGGTTTTACCGTCGGCAGCAATGCCCCCACGGTGGGTCATGCAGGTTAGCGCTTCTATGCCCGTGGCTAGGAGTTTATGACTGGGCTTGCCCTTTAAATGGGCAATTAACCCAAAACCACAGTTGTCTTTAAACTCATCTAACCGGTAAAGACCAGTACTCATAGGCTGTTCACTTCGCGAAATAGGATGATTGCCGCCCCCAAAGGACAGCAAAAACATAAAAAAACAATAATTTGCCGCCAAATCAGTGCTGGCGGGCAGACAAAAAAGCCCCTAAAAAAGGGGCTTGCCTAATAAATGGGCGCAGAATGTTAACTGCTCGTTCAGCTATTGGCAAGCTAGGCTATTGGTGCTACCGACCTTGCTTGCGAGGGAGCAACAGCCTAGGGTGACTTTATCTCAGCATGAATCAGGCCTACTTTTTTCGGCCAGGGTTTTGCGGTCTGTTGCATGGTGGGTAAATGCTTGGCGGCGGCGGCTGCTGCGTTGGCGCTGGCGTACTCGCCCTCCACCAAAATGTACACATCTTTACCGTCACGAATGGTTTTATAAGCCGCTAAGTCTTTTTTATTCGGCGCGCCCGCCAGCATGTCTTCAATTTTTCGCACCGAATTCGTCACCATAATTTGCAACACAAACGCATCTTCATTCATGCGGCTGAGTTTTTTACTGCTGGCAGCAACACCCGCAGGCGCTTCCGTGGTTTTTTCCAGTTTGGTTTTGGGCTTCTCCGCTGCTTCCGGTTTGGCGGTTTCCTCGCTGGGCTTGGCGGGTTTGGGCGCAACCGCAGGTTTGGCCGCCTCACTTTTGTCCACGGGCTTGGGTTTATCCTGAGCGGGTTTTGTTTCGGTTAAGGTATTGACCTGCGGTTTTGGCTCGACAGGTTTGGTCTCCTTATTACCCGCAGAGCTAGCCGCTGAATTAGCCGCTGAATTAACCCCCGGCACCTCATCGCTCGGTTGCGGTTTAGCTTCTGCCGATGTGGTTTTAAGTGTTTCTTTTTTAATCTCCACCGCAGCTGTGTTGGCCGGTTGTGGCTCCGGGGCCGAATTCTCGGTGTAGTTGGTTAGCGCCTGCTGCGGGGAACTCACCGGCTCCACCGCTGGTGCGGGCACTTTTACCGGCTCCGCCGACTCCCCCGGCGGCACCTGCTTCATCTCAATGGTGAGCGGTTTATCGCTGATGGACTGCAATGACGCTTCCTGAGTGATTTGCGGCGACGCATCGCTCGCTTTTTCACGCAACCACAAAGCCCACACCAACACACCCATCAGCACCACCACCAATAAGATGTGTACCAGGGGCAAGCCCCGCAGAGAAAATCGTGTTTCAGTACCCATAGATAAAGCCCAAGCCTCACGCGCCAAAATGAGCGCCACACCAGGCAACCCTTGGCTTTCCAACCAAATTTCTTGCAGCGCATCCGCCGACAAAGGACGCACCGACTCCCGCGTAATTAAATCTTCATATTCCCCCTGCAACAGCTCGGTTAACTCCTGCAAACTCAAACAAGGCAATACAAAGTCATACACACTCACATCAATCAACTGCAAAGCATCCAACCGATCCGCCAAGCTGTCGCGTGCAAACAACACCAAGTGCAGGCCAAAGCCCTCCTCCGCACCGCCCTGCAACACACTCACAACACCCGAGAGCGTTGCATCGCTGAGCAGGTCCGCATTATCCACGGCCACCACCACACGGCGTTTTTGGCGCTGCAAATTCTGGTTGTATTTGCGCAGCGCCACCATAGATTCCCCAACCGACTGCTCCAGGCCCACCGGCAAACCCAGCGCCTCAAGCAATTTTTGCAGCGCCTGGCCGGGCCAAGCCTCATCATGCACCTGCCACACCTCCCAACCCTGCTGCGTGGAGGCTTGCTTCAGTAAATCTTCTAAAAATGTACTTTTACCCGCGCCCTCCGCGCCGGTAATCACCTGCACCGCGCCACCAAACTGCGCCAGGTTTTCAATTTGACGCTGCAACTGACGCCAACTGTTGGGAATATAAGGTTCAAGATCTAGCGAAACGGATGGGGTCTGCATAGTGAGTAAACGGTTGGGGCTTGAAGAAGGAGCGACAATGTAGCGTCTTATAACAGGCAAAGCAAAACACTCTGACGCTGTTGACGTGGGGGGATTTAATTATGCTAAAAACCTTAAGGGCGAGCAAAAGCGGTGCTGATTGGTATGGGTGTGGATAGTGAAAGTTAACAACGAAGGACAACCTCATGGGTTGTTATTTTCAAAAAACTCTACCCGCGACCTGCGCAGATGCGGGTGACTGCACTGAGGTTTCTAGGCTTTAAGGCCATAAGCCTGCTGAAGAATATGCCGCGCAATTTTATCCAGCGGCAGTATTTTATCCACGCCGCCACGCTTAACCGCCGCACCGGGCATACCCCACACCACCGAGGTGGCCTCGTCCTGCGCTACTGTGGCGGCGCCAGCTTGCTTCATGCGCAGCATGGCCTCTGCGCCGTCGGCCCCCATGCCGGTCAACATAACCCCCAAACTATTGCGCCCCACCTGCTCCGTCACCGAATCAAATAACACCTCCACCGAGGGCCGATGGCGGTTAACCGGGTCGGACTGATCCAAGCGGCACACATACCCCTTAGGGGATTTAAACAGGCGCAGATGGCTATCACCGGGCGCCAAATAGGCGGTGCCCGGCACAATGGGTTGATTATGCTCTGCTTCATATACTTTGATGCGACATGCACCATCTAACCTGCGGGCAAACGAAGCACTAAATGCTGCGGGAATATGCTGGGTAATTACGATGGGCGGGGCATTTTCCGGCAGCGATTCCAACACATATTTAATTGCCTCCGTGCCCCCAGTTGACGCGCCAATCGCGCAGATAAACCCAGGTTTTAAAACACGATTACCCGTTAATGCAATGGCATCGCTATCGTTAATTGTTGTGGGTTTCACATCCACAATAATATTAGCCTTGGAGGCCCAATAAATTTTCTCCAAAATTAATTCGCGGTAAATCTCTAATGCGCTATCACCCCCTGACTGCGGTTTGGGTAAAAAATCAATGGCACCCAGCGCTAAAGCCTCCAAAGTTGCCGGTGCGCCCTCTTGGGTAAGGGTAGAAATCATCACCACCGGCATTGGCCTTAAACGCATTAAATTACTCAAAAAAGTAATGCCGTTCATGCGTGGCATTTCTACATCTAACGTAAGCACATCTGGGTCGTGTAATTTAATTAGTTCACGCGCTTCAAATGGATCTTTCGCCTCAGCCACCACAGTAAACCTGCGGTCGGAATTAATCATATCGCGCAAAATGGCCCTAATCAGCGCCGAATCATCCACAATAAGCACTTTGATTACATTCGCCATTAAAACAACTCCACATCGCTAGAACTGGGCTTTTTACTCATAGCCATTAAATAATCGCGCTCACGCCGCTCGATGGTGTCGTTGGCGGTGTGGCCTAAGCGGCGCAATTTAACCACGCCCGTTTTTGGGAAATACATTATTTTACGCGGGCAAACATCGCCTACATCCTCAGCACTTAACACTAATTTTTCTTGCTGTAGATACTCGCGCGCAAATTCAATATTGCGCGCACCCACATCAATATTGGTCATACCGGTTAACACACGCCCGCCGCCAAACATTTTTATTTCAAAATTTTCCCGCCGCCCACCCTGTTTTAAAATGGCATTAATGAGAAACTCCATCGCCCAGTTGCCATAACATAACGCGGGGTTAATTGAGTTCTGCCGGGTAATTCCCCGCTCCCCTTCTTGCACGGGCAACATAAAATGGTTCATGCCGCCTATGCCCAATTTTTTATCGCGAATACAAACTGAAATACACGAACCCAAAACCGTTTGGATTAATTCATCCTGAGTGCTCACATAACACTCGCCGGGTAATATTTTGGCAGACGGGCACTGCCAGCGGGCATCCCAAGCACGCAAAACATGTTCAAACCCCAATAAAGGTTTGGCTAAAGCCGCTGCAATCATAAGGCCTAAAACCTACACACAAAACAAATAAACGCACCGAATGCCCACATCACGCAACCTTGTTCATTTGATTTTTTCATAAATCGTGCGCCCCAAACTTAAAAACCGATCGGATATTTTGTGTAGATTTTCCGAATGACCAATAAATAAATGCCCCTTATCCGCAAGCTTATCCGCATAACGACCAAACAAAGTTTTTTGGGTTTCCAAATCGAAATAAATAACCACATTTCTACAAAAAATAATGTCGAAATTCCCCTTCATGGGCCAAGCGTGCAACAAATTAAGCTGATTGAACGTAATCAAACTGCGTGCCTCATCAGCAATTTTCACCTGCTCGCCATCGGAGGATTTCTTAATATAGGATTTGTAGGCAGCAGGAAAAGATTCCACCCGCGCCGCGCCATACACGCCGCCACCACCGACTTCAAGTACATTAGAGTCCAGATCCGTCGCGAGAATTTTGACATCCCAGTGCTTTAACTCCGGCACAGAGGCCACCACCATAGCAATCGAATGGGGCTCCTCACCCGTGCTGCATCCGGCGGACCAAATGCGAATTTTTTTTGTCGCTTGATTGCGCGTCAACAAAGTGGGGATTAGTTGGTTTTTTAAAAAATCAAAATGATGTGGCTCACGGAAGAAAGAGGTCAGATTGGTTGTTATAGAATTAATAAATTCGCGTTTCTCAGCCTCGTTCTCTGTCTGCAACAGCGCGCAGTATTGATTAAAATCACTTAAATTTAAGGCGCGCACACGCCGCGCCAAGCGCCCATAAATCATATTTTCCTTGTGATCCGACAGCTTAATGCCCGTCCATTCATAGGCCAACTCTTTAATTAAATTAAAGTTGGCTGACGACATAGGAAATTCACGACTGCGCTGAGATACTGAAGTCAAATTCGCCATAATTTGTAAGATTTTAAGGTTAAATTTAATGTATAGATCAAGACCGATACACAAGCAAAAGATTTTTTATAGCCTACAGACAAGCACCACCAATAAAAATATTTAATTGTTCAGGAAAAAACTCATGCCGCAGGCTGTGGCAGAAAAAATTTAAAATAGAAACTTTTTAAATGCTTATATTTTATGCCGTCAGCGATATGTGAGTAGTTGTTGGAATGACGTTCAAGCGCCCACAAAAAAGGCAGACAAACAA
Organism: Pseudomonadota bacterium; assembly: GCA_041179125.1. Lineage (GTDB taxonomy): Bacteria > Pseudomonadota > Gammaproteobacteria > Pseudomonadales > Cellvibrionaceae > CAMCXE01. The sequence goes on from JBEGTZ010000289.1 coordinate 9,219, forward strand.
TTCCGCAAATGCCGAACGAAATCATTAATCTGCCTTGCAAACCACCTAATTAATTAGAAATCTTCCCACTCATCAGGCGAAGCGGATGGTGCAGATTTAGTGGGTTTCCCCGCTTTGGCTTTTTTTACTGGCATCTTGCTCGGAGCATGTCGCGCACCATTATGCGCAACCCCTATATTCATCCCGCCTGATTGCCCAACGTTAAAAAAGCTCACCAACTGCGCCATATCATTAGCCTGGTCCACCATCGACTGGCTAGCCGCAGTCGCCTCTTCTACTAATGCCGCATTTTGCTGGGTCATTTCATCCATTTGTGATACTGCGGTATTAACCTGTTCAATGCCCGCCGTTTGCTCCCTGGCTGCACTAGCAATATCGCGCATCATTTGACACACCACCTCCACCGCAGAAACAATTTCACCCAAGGTTTTACCCGATTCATTCACTAATTCTCGGCCATCTTGCACCTTGGTAACACTATCGCGAATTAATTCTTTAATTTCTTTAGCTGCACCGGCTGAGCGTTGGGCCAAATTGCGCACCTCACCGGCCACCACCGCAAAACCACGCCCTTGCTCACCGGCTCTGGCTGCCTCCACCGCCGCATTTAACGCCAGCAAATTAGTTTGGAACGCAATTTCATCTATCACACTAATAATATCGGCAATTTTTTTACTGGCGGAGTTAATATCTTCCATGGCTTGTACCGCACGGCTTACCACTTGCCCGCCGGTTTGAGCCTTGCCTTGAGCCTGCACCGCTAAATCATTAGCTTTTTGTGCATTGTCCGCACTTTGCCTTACTGTACTGGTCATTTCCTCCATGCTGGATGCGGTTTCTTCAAGCGAGCTGGCCTGCTCTTCTGTGCGCTGGCTTAAATCCGCATTACCCTGTGCAATTTCACTGGCCGCTGAATGAATAGAACCGGCAGACTGGCGAATTTTACTGATAATTTCCGTCAACTTATCCGCCGTGGAATTGGCATCGGTACGCAACTGCCCAAAAGAGCCTAAATATTCTCGGGTTATACGTTCAGATAAATTACCACGCGACATGGCCCCCAGCATTCGCAGCATGTCATTTAATGCAATTTCCACCGTGCTAGTTAAGGTATTTAAACCTTTACTGATATTTCCAAAAAATCCTTCTTTCCCATCCAAGTTAATTTGTTTCGTGAAATCACCTGCGCCAGCTGCGGCAATCATGGCGTCGATTTCGCGCTCCATCGCCACCTCAGCGGTTCGATCAGCCCACTCCACTACCGTGCCAATACGTTGATCGCCCTGAATAATCGCATTAGCAATTACTGTAAATGTTCTACCGCCCACCTCAGCCTTGCCTTGGTAAGTTCCACGCAAATTTTTCACTAAATCACGCTGGTGCGCTGGGTTTTTATGGAATATATCCATATTGACACCCATTAAGCGTGAAGCATCAAAATTGGGTAGTACTTTTTTCAGATCAGACTCCGCTTTTCGCATCATTGAATTGACCGAGTTATTCATATAAATAATATTGGCATCGTTGTCTGCAATCATTACATTAGCGGTAACGTTATCTAAAGCTTGACGCACACGCGTATTTTCATCCGCTAGTTTTTTGGCTTCAATTTCTTTCGCCAATCGTTCTGTTTTGTCATCCCACTCAACAACAGTACCTAGCCGTTTGCCCACGCCATCAAATATAGGAGTGGCAATCAACCCAAACGTTAGCCCCGCCACGCCAATATCAGTGCGATATTCTGTATTTAAATGCTCCAACAATTTACGTTGATGGCTCGGGTTTTTGTGAAACTGATCAATAGAGCCGCCAATAAGTTTAGAAGTATTAAAGCTTGGCAAAATAGCCTTTAAAGCGCGCTCATTTTTTTCCATCATGTCTTTAACGGATTTATTCATATAAATGATATTTAAATCATTATCAGCGAGCATGACCGAGGTGTCGCAGACATCAAGCGCTTGGCGAATGCGGGCATTTTCAGCAGCTGAACGCTCAGCGGCTTCTTGCTTGGCTAATTCATCGGTTTTATCTTGCCACTCAACCGCCGTGCCTAAATAACTACCGGCTTCATCG
>JBEGTZ010000290.1:0-2883 GCA_041179125.1 Pseudomonadota bacterium
CGCGCAAGCTCAGCTCCACCAACCGCGCCACCGAGGCAAATAACAGCTTAAACACCCAACGTATAAACGTAGCCGTTAATTTTGCGCCCAGCGCCACCACCGTACCGGTGAGCTGCATGATTTTTTTAATTAAATACTCCACCCATCCGGCCACTTCTTTAGCGCCATTCCAGGCTTGCTCCAAAGCGAACGAGAGTTTGTCCAACACGGTTAACCCCACAATCCCCGTTAACATGCCGGCTATGCCTGCGGCTTTTAAAATATATTCGATGGCCTCCCCGATCAGGCTTAGGGTGCGGGCGCAGAGGATTGAGGCGGTATCCAGGCTTAGCCAGGTTTCTATTTCACGTTTACTGGATACCACCGGGGCTTTGGCGCGCAAGGATTCCCAGGCGTTGGCTTGGTTGGCATAACCTACCAAGGACTTATTGTAATTGGTCATTTTGTGCGCACCAAAGGTGCCAAAACCGTGGTTTTCTAAACAGGCGGTGGTGCCGGGCTGGGGGATATGCACAAACGGCCAAATCGGAACCAGGCTCACAAAATCGTTATCGTGGTGAACGCGGAAAATATTTTCAGCGCCTAAATTGCTGGTAATACGCTCGGCAAAGGGTTTTAACCCCACACGCGGGCAGCCGAAGGTATACAGCTTGGCCTGCGCGATGTTTTTAGTAGTGACCCAATCCGCCGTAAGGCTGGCCAATGCGCCGCCTAAACTATGGCCTACGCAGTGAATCACACTGGGGTTTTTGCCGGAAAAATAACGCGATATTTGCGGTTCTAACTCGTTAAATACACGGTTAAATCCGGCGTGTACCATTTTGCCCGAGCGGGATGATTGCAAACCAGAATTCGCATCGGTAAGCCAGTCGGATTTAAGGTCGGTGCCGCGCAGGGTGATTAAGTATTCACCGTTGGTGCTGGGGCTATTGCCGGGGACAATAGTGCCAAACCCACTTTTTACCTTAAAAAATGCACCGGTTTTACTGTCGAGAATATCCAAACCGGAGAAGTTAAATAGGTCTTTTAAATTGGATTGAGACTCCGCTTGAAAATGCCTAGAAACAGCCTTTGGGCCTTTAGTCGCGCGATAAATACCATCTGCGGCATCCCATGCTTCTATCACTTTTAATGTACTGGTCATGCTATTTACTCCTTCGAGGGTTATTTTTTAGGGTTTAATTCTTGGGTGGTGAGGCATTTGCCCGAAAGAACCGTGTGGGTGCTGTGTACCCCGCGATCCGTTTCGGTGTTAGTCAATTCACATACGAACTGATAAGGAACCAGCGTGTGCGAGCCCTTTGCAACATCCGCCATATCGTTTAGCTCTCCATTTTCATCAAAATTGCGTTTTGCGATTTCAACGCCCAAATGCACCGCATTATTGTGTTCAATCGTCACCTCCTGCTCAATCTGCACTTCAAAAGGCGTGTTTTTCCAAAGGGTACGCTCATAAAGTGTGGGTAATACAAAATTCCCCTGCGCATCGGTTTGAGCCTTGGTTACATAGTCTTTGCCATCAAAAGTGACCTTCCTGACCACCTGCGCACCGGCCACAGGCTGGCCGGATGACGTCACCTGTGCGTGCATTTCGCTGGCGATACATACTTTAAATCCAATTAAACCCATAGCTAATACTGCCTCTGTGTGTGTGGTTAACGTGATGATTAATACGCCCAAAAAAATGCGGGCTCTGGCTAAAAAAAATAATTTCATAAGCGCTGATAACTTCTTTTTGGGGTGGGCCTTATTAGGGGCAATTTAGGGAGGCGTGTAGTTCGCCACAAGCCGAAAAATTTTGGTGTCTGTTGCGTTGCGATAGAGGCCTTCTTGCCTTCATCCCTTTTAATGTACTGATCATGCTAATTACTCTTTTTAGAATTTAATTCGTGAGTGGTGAGGCATTTGCCCGAAAGAACCGTGCGGGTGCTGTGTACCCCGCGATCCGTTTCGGTGTTGGTGAGTTCACATAAAAATTGATAGGGAACCAAGGTTTGCGTGCCATTTGTAACTTTCGCCATATCGTTTAACTCTCCATTCTCATCAAAATTGCCTCGTATAATATCGACCCCTACATGCTCACTGCCCTGATAATTAATAGTAACCATCTGCGGAATGCGAAATTCAAAAGGCGTGTTTTTCCAAAGGGTACGCTCATAAAGCACCGGCAATACAAAATTCCCCTGCGCGTCAGTTTGAACCTGGGTTACATAGTCTTTGCCATCAAAAGTCACCTTCCTTACCACCTGCGCACCGGCCACAGGCTGGCCGGATGACGTCACCTGTGCGCGCATTTCACTGGCGATACAGACTTTAAATCCAATTAAACTCATTGCGAATACGGCCTCTGCGTGTACGGTTAACATGAGGGCTAACACACGCAAAAAGAGGCGTGCTTTGGCTAAATAAAATAATTTCATAAATGCGGCTATCTTCCTTTGGGGCCTTATCGAGGGTAATTCTAGGGAAGCGGGTGGCCCGCCTCAAGCCAATAAAACCGCCCTGGAGCACGGTGGAAATAAGTTCGACGGTTAGCGCATACAAACAGGTGCGCTGGTTTTTTCGTGTTATTCAGCGTGTTTTAAAAACGAGCCATAAAAAATGGTTTTTTTTAGGTAAATACACGAAGAAAACGACGAAAATAAAACCTCAATAACGTGATAAAAGTCTCACATAAATACTCGACCCAGTTAAAACCGATGCTTCCATAAATAGAGCGGGGAATATAAACCTAGAAACCAGGGTAGAGTTCAGCTAGGTTTAACCTAGAAACCTCAGTTGGATCACCCAAGTCTGCGCAACCCCTTGGTACGTCTAGCAAAAGTTTAAAATTTCGAACAACCAATAAGGTTGCCCTTCATTTTAAACTTTCACTATCCGCAT